>JAHDHW010000011.1:60221-63604 GCA_020631105.1 Saprospiraceae bacterium
ACAAATCCATCTTTTTTTCGGCCGATTAAAAAAGAACCTTCATCATACTTTACTTCTAATGTATCAGGATAATCTTCGCGGATAAAAACTCCCTGCTGGGTGGCAATTGTATTTTTTGAAAACTCTATTTTTTTACTATCAACAAGGTCATATTCTGCACTTATCAAAGAATAGACATCTAAGGCTTTTTTATAAAACCTTCTGTTGGAGTCCAATTGTAACCTTACAGCATAGATGGCATATTGAGCAACTAAAGATTTATATTCTTTCGAGTTAAGAAAGAAATCAAGTGCATCTTCTTTTACTTCTCTTTTATACGTAAGATCTCCAAAGGTTTTGATGTTTTCTACCAATAGCGGCATGCTAGTTTCATAAATGAAATTAGCCATGTTCTTTTGTTGAGCATTAACTTTTTTCATCAACGAATGAATTTCCCTTATTTCGGAGAGCAATTCTTCTTTATACTTATTGCCTGAAACATTAATTTGATTTAAATTATTAATCGCTTTTTCTTCAAAGGATAATTGAACATTCTGAATCACTAAATATGGAATATCTAAATTGGAGAAGTAATCATCTTTAGTCAGCGAATCGTTCATTACTAAGTTAATCAGCGAATCTTTTTTGCGTAAATTATTTATAGTTTTCCTTGCTTGATCAATATTGTTTTCTAAGTCATCATAAACCCTAAAAATATTAGTGTCAATTTGATTTTGGTCTTGTTGATTTGCATTCTTATTATTGATGTATAAGGCTAATAATATTCCTACTACAATCAAGGTGATTTCTCTTAATGCAGATAGGATATAGTTTTTCCTGCTCCTTGATTTAGATAGACTCAAAAGTGATTGGTTTTACTAAGGTGATCGTTAACTAATGATTTTGCCAAATAGACTCTAACTCATACAAAGTCCCTGATTTTATTTTAACGGACTCATTTGTAGTTAAGCGTATATTCGTAAAAGGAGAAGTTGGAAAGAAAATATCCGTCATAACTACCGTTCCGTCATCAGCAAATAATTCTGCAGAGGCGTGGTCAATAAAAAGGTGTAGCTTTATGGATTCCTCATCAATTAAGCGGGGCGCGGTATGAATGGATTCTGCAAAAGGTTTCGAGAAAGAAGTGTTTCCCGCTTTGGTCCTGTCGCTAAAAAATGAATTAGTTTTTGCCTCAAACCCTGTCCGGTAAATATCTCCACTTTGATTAGTCATTTCGATAACCAGGTTTCCTGTTTCTGAACTTTCGAATTCAAGAGTCAGTTCATAGAGCCCCTTGGACATAGAGAAAGATCTGCTAAGGTCTATGGGATCTTTTAAAGTTTGAGGAGTAATAGTATACTTTGATGTTCGGAGTTCTTTTAATTCGTGTGCAGGTTGCGAAGCAACAAGGAAACCTTCAGGTGTACTATGCAAATTAAGCCTTCGTGGGATCGTCATTGCGGAGCGCCATTTCTGAGTAGGTACGATCTGCGCATACTGCCAATTACTCATCCAGCCAATAGCTAAACGGGAGTGTTCAGCATTCGGTGCGTCAGACCAGGAAACGAGGGCATAATTGTCACGGCCATAGTCTAGCCAATATTGCTTATTGTGATCGCCGATGAATTTTTCACCGTCAAAGTCTCCCAGGAAATAGCTGGTAGCGGTTCCGCCATTGGGGCCTTTTTGTTGAATGCTCGTAATCAACACCCAGACTGTTTCTTTCTCTCCCTCTTGCGTGTCAGTATAGGTCAAAGGAAAAAGATCGGGGCATTCCCATAAGCGATCATCATCAGGGATACCAAAAGAAGAGGTGTAGGTCCAATCGATTAAGTTAGGAGAATTATAAATCCGAACTTTATCATAGGCCGCAAAAAGCATTACCCATTTCTGACTGTCTTTGTGCCAGAATACCTTTGGGTCCCTAAAGTCTTTAATACCAGGATTAGCCACAACAGGGTTGCCTTTATATTTTGTCCAACTTCGGCCTTTATCATTAGAGTAGGCTATTGACTGATATTGGAAAGTATTAGTTTTTGCTTTTTCGCCCGCCATATGATGATGCGTAAAAATAGCGATCATAGGCGCTTGTCCATTTACTCCTAATCCACTTGTGTTATTCCAGTCAATTACTGCTGAACCCGAAAAGATGTACCCGAGTGAATCCGGATAAAGAGCAATAGGAAGATGCTCCCAATGAACAAGATCCTTTGTGACCGCATGTCCCCAGTGCATTGGGCCCCAAACGGTGCTATCCGGGTAGTATTGATAGAACAGATGATATTCTCCTTCATAAAAAACCATTCCATTGGGATCATTCATCCAATTGGCTTCTGGAGAAAAGTGGAACTGTGGACGATGCTGTTCCTGGTAATAATTGGAAGATGATGGTGCTGGCTCCACAAGAGTAGGTTCAGAATTATTTTGATGCTCAGAAGATTGTGAACAGGAATTAAAAAAAAGGAAAAAGAAAAGAAAGTAGCAGAAAGAATTGAGATAAGGCATTGAGTTAGTTGTCTAATAAATAATTATTGTTAGTCTCGCGCAAGGGGATTTTGTCTAAAGGAAGCGGTTGATTAAGGTGCAGATCGGAGATTCGGTACATGATTAATGATACAGCTACTGCTGACAATGCAGGAGCTGCAATCGCACCAATAAACGGAATGAATAAAAAGATGTTTAGGACAAGGCCGATCGCAAGGCAAACTCCGATATACTGTCGGGCAAAACGGACGCTTTCTTTAATATTCATATGGAATTGCTCCACATAATTATCCATGACTAAGAAACCCATGAAGTAACACTGTACACCAAAAATGAAAACAGGCTCCATAAACTCAATAAACCCAAAAATATTAAATGCAACTTTGATTAATGCTGTAAATACCATTTCCATTACATAGCTCCGAAATACAACTTTCAGCATTCGGATTTGTGCTTTCACAAAAGTGTCCAAAGTCAAATCAGAGGAGATATTACAAAGTATTTCGGAGGTGCGTCGGCAAATATGAAAGATGACAACCTCCAGTAAAAAAAGCATGATGTATTTTATACCTCCGGAAAAAAGAAAATCATAACTACCTAGAGCAACATTTTGTAATAACATTCCCATTTCAGCAAAGGCCGCTCCTGAGTCTGCAGCGCTTATCCGATCGAACCAATCCCAGATAATATCAACAAATTTTAACCCGAATAAAATAGCAAGTATAATCAGGACCTTTGAGACCCAGCCATACTTCCAAAAGCCATCCCACAAGCGATGTTTTACAATAAACTCAGCAGCTTCCTTATGGGTAAGAAAGGTCTCGACGAACTGAGCGCCAGTGTTATCCTTGAATTTTATTTTTTGTGAATTGGACTTTGACATCTCGGGGAATAATCTTTTTACTAAAGATAAGTATTCT
>JAHDHW010000328.1 GCA_020631105.1 Saprospiraceae bacterium
ATGACTATTGCACCACCTCTCCATATAAATCATAATCCGAAGCTTCGGTAATTTTTACATTCGCAAAATCACCGATTCGAACATAATTAGTAGCCGCAGGGACCAGCACTTCATTATCCACCTCCGGAGAATCTGCCTCTGTCCGTCCGACAAAAAACTCCCCTTCTTTTCGATCAAATAAAACCCGTAGGGTTTGTCCCACTTTTTCTTCATTCTTAGCAAAAGAAATTTCTTGTTGGATTTCCATTAAGCGACTCGCTCGATCAGCTTTCGTTTGAGGATCTATATCATCTTCCAGTTCATGCGCCGAGGTGTTTTCCTCATGCGAATACTGAAACACACCTACCCGTTCGAACTTCATCTCCTGAACAAAGTCTGCCATCTCCGCAAATTCTTCCTCTGTTTCTCCAGGGAATCCGACCAAAAGCGTTGTCCGAATTGCAATACCCGGCACCTTTTCTCTGGCCACTCGAATTAAGTGCTCCGTATCCTCTCGCGTAATATGTCTGCGCATTCGATCAAGTACAGTATCACTACCATGCTGGAGTGGCATATCTAAATAATTGCACACCTTCGGTAATTCAGCCATCACATCAAACACCTCCATCGGGAACTTACTTGGATAAGCATAGTGCAGTCGAATCCATTCTATCCCCTCTACTTCAGAGAGTGCACGGAGCAACTCTGGTAAAGCTCGTTTTTTATAGATATCAAGACCGTAGTATGTTAGTTCCTGAGCAATCAGCATCAATTCCTTGACGCCATGGCGAGCAAGATTCTCTGCTTGTTTGACCAAGGCTTCAATGGGCTGAGAAATATGTTTACCTCTCATCAGCGGAATTGCGCAAAAAGAACAAGTACGATTACAACCTTCACTGATCTTTAGGTAGGCATAATGCTGAGGTGTGGTAATCACCCTTTCACCAATTAATTCATGCTTATAGTCTGCATTGAACTTTGCCAGTAAGCCCGGAAGCTCCAGCGTACCGAAGTAAGCATCCACTTCAGGAATCTCTTTTTCAAGGTCGTTTTTATAACGCTCGGACAAACATCCTGTCACATAGAGTTTATCAATCTCCCCTCGCTTCTTTACAGCTGCATACTGAAGAATCGTGTTGACAGATTCTTCTTTGGCGAGGTCAATAAATCCACAAGTATTCACTACTACGATATTCGCATCTTCGTCATTACTATCGTGCACAACATCAAAATCATTACCTCGTAACTGAGTAATAATATTCTCTGAATCCACCAGGTTTTTCGAACAGCCGAGTGTGATTACGTTGACTTTATCTTTCTTTAAGGTCTTGGTCTTCAAATATCTTAGTTTTTATCGCCGCAAAGATAACACTTTCCTCAAGTAAGTGGTTATACCTTGCTTTATGTAAAATAATTTACCTTCTAAAAGCCTCTTCGATTATTTATTGGCAAAGCAATTGCGGCCTGTATTATAATATAACATATCAGCAAATCTGTCGTTAAAGAATGGAAACTCAGAATCACATGAAAAAGCTATCGCTAATCTTATCCCTTTGTATCATCTCCTCCACTGTTTTTGCACAGTTTGGACTCAATTTAGGCTACCGAATCAATAGTGAAACGGATTGGCAACCCTTCGTCATGAAGGAAAACTTTTTGGGAGCTGCCCCGAAGATAGGTTTAGACTACTGGTTTAGATTAAAAAAGGTACGGGTAGAATTTTCTCCGGAGCTTAATTATAGTCGATATACTGATAATTATACTTCGAACCTGGATGATACTTATGATTTCAAAGTTAATGTATATGGCTTTCATTTCAATACCAACATTTACCCCCTAAACTTCAAGGATGATTGTAATTGTCCGACTTTCAAAAAGGACGGCCAAATTCTTGACAAAGGCTTTCATTTTATCTTATCACCGGGAGTCAATTATTATAACTTCAAGATTAATGATGATAGTTACATCACCGATGATATTGTTTTTAGTGCAGGCCTTGGAGTTGGCCTCGACCTGGGATTGACAGATTATATCACGCTAACACCAATGGTACTTTATAATCGGCATTTCGGTGTTACCTGGGAAGACCTGGATCAGGCTTTGGGCTATCTGGATGCACTTCCGGAAGGAGCTTCTACCACTACGGACATTGACCAGTTTTTCGTCGGCGCACGCTTAAGAATTCG
>JAHDHW010000329.1 GCA_020631105.1 Saprospiraceae bacterium
CACCCACTAACTCACTCCCCCACTAACTATCCCTCTATCTCCCCCTACCGTCGCCCTCCCGATAAAAAGCTACCGCATTTCCCCTTATTTTGTTTCTACCATCAATCACAAGCAAATGCAAAGCTTTAATCTATTCCTATTACTCGTATTTTTCCCTTTGAGTCTTATCGCTCAAACCTTGAGTGGAACGATAAGCGACGCTAAAACAGGAAAAGCAATTGATGCAGCTACCATTTTCATCCCACGAACAACTAGTGGAACCTTAAGTAATTCAGATGGTACTTACGAACTCAACATTCAAGAAAACTTTACAAGTTCTGCAAACTCCGAACTGATCATTTCTCACCTTGGCTATCGTACCAGAAAAATTAAAATAAATCTCCAGGCAGGAGAGAATCGTACTCGAAATTTTGAGCTTTATCCTGAGTCAAAGAATTTGCAAACGGTTACCGTCAGTGCAAAACAAAGTAAAAAATGGCGAAAGCAACTTAAGCAGTTTCAAAAGAAATTTTTAGGCAATACGAAGAACGCTAACCAATGTACTATCGTCAACCCTACCGTTCTTCAATTCGAAGAAAAAGATGGTAAACTAAATGCAAAAGCCAGTAACATTTTAGAGATTGAAAATCGGGCACTGGGGTATACTTTATTTTTCTTACTAGAGCATTTTGAAGCAGAAGGACAAGGCGTCAGCTATGCCGGGAAGCCTTTTTTTAAAGCACTAACTCCCTCCAATGAAAAAGAATTGAAAACCTGGAAAAAGAAAAGGCGTCTTGCTTACGAAGGTTCTGTTAACCACTTTTTACGGGCACTCGTCAAAAATCAATTACGTCGAGAAGGTTTCGACCTACAAACTGCCGTGTTAAAAAACAATCAAAAATTCGTCTCTACAGGAAGTACGAAACCAAGTCGATTATTAAGTGACGGACCAAATCCTTCAGAAAAAATTCTCTCCTTCCAGGGCTTTTTAAAAGTCACCTACACCAGAGAAGAAGACATTAATAGTCGGGAAGAGACACGACTTGGTCGCGACGCTGCCAGCCTCGGACATCCGGCTGAAAAGGATATGATTGCTCAAGACAACAGTATGAAACGAAACAAAAGCAGCGATCAGGTCTCCTATCTTTTTGCACGCAAAAAAAGCATCCCAATCGATACGACCGGATACTTAAATCGCCCCGAGCTACTTGTGGAATATGGTTACTGGAATACCGAAGGCGCTGCGGATATGGTTCCGCTGGATTTTATTTTAGATTCACGGAGTTCCACCGATGATTCAACGCCACGCCAAGAGCTTGCTTCTACCTCTAATCATCCTTCCATGAACGGGTTCAACTTCTCTTCCTTAAGTATTCCCTACGAGGAAATTCACGCAGGTGGCCCTCCCCGGGATGGTATCCCTTCGATTGACCAACCCAATTTCGTTGATATAGAAACTGCAAAAGATTTCTTATCTCCGGAGGATGAAGTACTTGGCTTGGTCATTAACGGAAAAGCGAAAGCTTATCCTATCAGAGTTTTAAATTACCATGAAGTAGTGAATGATGTTATAGATAATGAGGCTGTCGTAATCACCTATTGTCCCCTTTGCGGAAGCGGAGCGGTTTTTAGACGGCAGTTCAGCGAACAAAAATACACTTTCGGCGTCTCTGGTTTGCTCTATAATTCCGATGTCCTCCTCTACGATCGCCAAACCGCATCCCTCTGGTCACAAATTATGGGCGAAGCAATCTCCGGACCGCTATCTGGTCAAAGTTTAGAACTGCTCCCAATCCAACATACTACTTTTTCCGCCTGGCAAAAGCAATACCCCGAAAGCGAAATCCTGTCCACAGATACCGGGCATAAAAGAAACTATCAAAGTTCACCCTACAAGGATTATCCTAGTACCGATCGATTAGCATTCCCCGTCGCTAAACGCTCTGATCAATTACCTACAAAATCTAAAGTTATCGGAGTTGAAGTCAATGGCTCCTATAAAGCCTACCCATTAAAGAAACTGAGAAAGGCAAAGTCAACCATCGAAGATCAGGTAAACGGTAAAAAAATATTCATTGAATATGACAAATCTGCCAAAGCTGCCACCATCAAAGATGAGACAGGAGCGATAGTACCGTCGATTACATTGTATTGGTTCGCATGGTACGCCTTTCATCCCAACAC
>JAHDHW010000145.1 GCA_020631105.1 Saprospiraceae bacterium
AAAAATCATAAAAAACTGTAAATCAACACATTACGAAACAAAATCCAATTACCCCAATAATAATTAATTATAATAAAACTCTCAAAAGTCATTGATTTTGAGACAGTTGCGCATTTTTTATTTGTAATAATTAAAATAATAAATTAATTTCGTGTTGATTTATTTATTTTATTTTAATTTTTAAGCAATTAAAAATGGGAGAGAAACTATCTAAAAAAGAGATTAAAGATCTTATAGAAAGTTACGAATCTGAGATTCGAAAACTGAATACCAAGATCGAAATCGCGCAATCAACAATTGCTGATCTCAAAAAATTATCCGGTGAGGATGCACCAGTACGCGCAACGCGCAAAAGAGGCAGGCCGAAGAAAAAAGCGGCTCTTGCATCTGTAAATGGTGAAGCGACCAAGAAGCGTCGTGGCCGTCCGAAAAAAGCAGCGAGTACTGAAACAGTTGCCGCTGAAGCACCGAAGAAACAACGGGGACGCCCGAAAAAAACAGTTAGCGCTGCTACCGAAACCGCTACTGCGGATGCACCGAAAAAACGACGCGGTCGTCCGAAAAAAACAACAAGCCCTGCAGCAGCTACTAAAGCCCCTGCTAAACGACGCGGGCGGCCTAAAAAAGTAGCTAGCCCTACTACCGAAACCGCTACCGCTGAAGCACCTAAAAAAGGTCGCGGTCGTCCGAAAAAAACAACAAGCGCTGTAGCAGCTACTAAAGCACCCGCTAAACGACGCGGGCGGCCTAAAAAAGTAGCTAGCCCTACTACCGAAACCGCTACTGCGGATGCACCGAAAAAACAACGCGGTCGTCCGAAAAAAACAGTAACTAAAGCTGCTACCAACGGAGCCCCTAAAAAGCGCCGGGGGCGCCCAGCCAAAGTAGCAAGCACTAGCGCTACTGCTCAAGCTAAAGTTGAAGCTCCTAAGAAAAGGCGAGGAAGACCTAGAAAAATTGAAAAATCGGTTCAACCGGTTTAATAAATAATTTAAATTAAAACCTGCTCCGTTGTAAACAGAGCAGGTTTTTTTATGTTATTTTAGTATCCTACTTTCATCCCATTTATGAACATAAACAAATGCCTCGTCTTTACTTAAAAAATAAACTCCCGCTTCTTTTCCTTTTACCTGCTCTGCTTTTGACTTGTAAAGAGGATAAAAATATTCCTCCACCTCCTCCCTACCCTATTGAAAATGATCTAACAATCATATCTCCCCTACCTGAGGTCATTAATGAAAGTTCAGGCCTGGTATTTTTTAATAATCAACTCTGGACACATAATGATGGTACGGGTGATAACCGTCTATACCAGATTAGTGATACGACTGCCGAACTTTTAGACAGCATAAAATTGAGCAACACTTCTAATAAAGACTGGGAAGATATTACTCAGGATGATACCCATATTTTTATCGGAGACTTTGGTAATAATGCTGGTGATCGGCAAGATCTAAAAATCTATAAAATCCCAAAGGCTAACTTTTTAGCAACAACGGATACTATTGCATTTTCATTTGAAGATCAATTAAATTTTGATGGTCCTTTGAATGGACATAACTTTGATTGTGAAGCAATGATTACATATGAGGATTCTATTTATTTATTTTCCAAAAATCATAGCGACCAGCAATTACGCCTTTATCAATTACCCAAAACCGCTGGTGAATATTCTGCTAAATTAAAAGCTACTTTCGATTGCGAAGGCTTAATTACCGGAGCGGCGATCAGTGATCAAACCTTATGTTTGTTAGGTTATAATAAAAACATAGATAGTTTTGAACCTTTTGTTTGGGTATTCTATAATTTTACGGATAGTGACTTTTTAAATGCAAATCACTTTAGAATTGATTTTACCAATCAGGAACAGATGGAAGGGATTGCCTCTTATATCAATGGACAGTTTTTCATTTCTTCAGAAAGTGAGGGAACTAACCAGGGAAAATTATTTCTTTTCGATGCAGAAAAATGGAAGTAGCCGGACGGGCGACGGATTACTACTTATTTTTTATACAACTTGCACCCATCACTGAATTAAGAGCATACTAAAAATTTAATCTTTATCTAACTTAATTCATCAAAAACAAACCGCTTGCGATTACTAGCGCTTATATTATTATTGTTATTCGCTGATGCTTCGTCCGCTCAAATACGGATCAATGAGGCTTGTTCGGACAATAACAATATTATTGCTGATGAAGAGGGAGATTACGAGGACTGGCTGGAGTTATATAATTCAGGCAATGTGGCAATAAACCTTCAGGGTTACTATCTGAGTGATGATCCTGAAGTCACTGATAAATGGGCTTTCCCATCGATAAGCATTCCTGCCCAAAGTTTTTTACTGGTATTTGCCTCCGATAAAGATTTTTTGGGCAACCATCCACATACTAACTTTAAGATCTCGAAAGAAGGAGAAACTATTTTCCTCTCTGATAATCAGTTACAATTAATAGATTCCTTAATCATACCTACTCTTACGGAGGACCATAGTTATGGATTGCAACCTGACGGCAGCCAGTCTATAAGTTTCTTCTCTACCCCCAGTCCCGGCTTAAGTAATAATAATAACCCTGCTTATAATTATGCTAATGCTCCTGAATTTAATGAAGATATATTTTTTGAAGAAACTACTGCCCAGGTAAGTTGCTCCTGTGATGAAACAGATGCTATAATCTATTATACTACGGATGGTAATATCCCGGATGAAAATTCCAACCTGTATAATGCGCCAATTCAATTAGATACCACAACGACTTTACGGATCAATTGTCGTACAGCAGATAAGCTAGCTTCGCAAACCATCACTCGTACTTTTTTCATCGGTACTAATCATACTCTACCTGTAGTTGCAATTACTACTTCGCCCGACAACCTATGGAGTGAAGACCATGGCATCTTTATCATGGGCCCCGAAGCAGATACGCTGTGGCCTTACTTTGGTGCTAATTTTTGGAAGGATATAGAAATCCCTATGCACTTTGAATACTTCAAAGAAGAATCCCTTGCTATTGAGTATCCACTTGGAGCAAAAATTCATGGTGGCAAAGGTGCACGAACCCGACCAATGAAATCACTACGCCTTTTGGCTAAATCAGAATATGGGACTGCCTTGATGGACTACCCTTTTTTTGATAATAAACCCAATACAAAATTTGAACGCCTGGTTCTTCGAAACGCAAGCGGTGATTTTAACGTATGTCATATGCGAGACCCAATGCTTTCACGATTTTTTATTGACGAAGGCTTGAATCTCGAAGGGATTGCGGCTCAGCCCGTGGTTGTTTATGTCAATGGTGTGTATTGGGGGGTGATGTATCTCCGAGAAAAAATTGATGAGCATTATTTACGCTATAATGATGCTATTGATCCGGACAATGTTGACATCTTAGAAGAAGATACGCTGGTCGTTGAAGGTGACTTTGATTTGTTTGATGAGCATGAAGCCTTTGTTTTAGAAAATGACTTAAGTGACCAAGCTACTTTCGAACAGGCTACCTCTTTATTTAATTTAGAAAACATTAGTGATTATTTTATTGCACAAACTTTTGTAAACAACACGGACTGGCCAAATAATAATCTCAAATACTGGCGAGAACGCAAACCAGGCGCTCGATGGACATACTTAATATTTGACTTAGACGTGGCCCTGGCTTTTCAGGGGTATACTAGTGCAATTGCCAATTCGTTTGGCACAAGAATGGAAATCGAGGATAACCGACATGTAAATATTCTAAAGGCATTTTTACAAAATGAATCTTTTAGAAATTATTTTATCAATCGCTACGCAGATTTAATGAATACTAGTTTTACTACTGAAAAACTAGCGAGTGAAATCACCCGTACCCGTGATGAGATTGATTCGGAAATGGTAGTACATGTACCTTTGTGGGGAAAATCTTATGACCGATGGCGTAACCATGAATTGCCAAAAATGTATAGATTTGCGGAAGATAGACCGGAGTTTGCCAGGCAGTATGTTCAGGACTATTTTGGATTGAATAGCCAGGATCAAATTACCTTGCGAACCTATCCGGAAGGAGCCGGAGATATTAAAATAAATACGGTAACCATTCCTGCGGAGCAATTACCCTGGCAAGGTTACTATTTTAACGAAGTCCCCATTGATATTACAATCCAGCCCAATGCAGGATTTATATTTTCTCACTGGGAGTCTAATGGATCAGCGGTACCGATAGGGATCAGCGAATCATCATTAAAAACCATGGCGGTGGACGGCGAGCAATATACCGCAGTATTCGTCCATGAAGCCATTCAACCATCAATAAATCTTATGCCTAATCCAAGCGCAGACGATGTATATATTGATTGCAACCTAACCGAAGTAATGCCGGTAGATTTGCGGGTATTTGATATTGCCGGTCGTCAGGTACTACCTACTGTAGAAGCCATCGGAACTACCGGAAACAATCGTTTCACGATTAATATCGCACCACTTCCTGACGGTGTCTATTTCTTACGAATAACCGGAAGAGATTTCTCAATTTCTGAGCGACTGATCAAGAGTAGCCGATAAGATTATCATTTGCATTGATGATCTCTCAAAACTAAAAACCCCGAATCTCTTTTATCGAGATTCGGGGTTTTGTTCGCTAAATAATAACTTGCTTATTCTATCTCCATCACAAAAGGAATTCTTGCTTGTACTCCTTTCATATTTTTAAACTCTTTGAGATATTTATATTGAGGAATTAAACTATTAATTTCTTGTTCAATTAAACTTCTCGATTGAACTTTCTGGCCTGTAAATTCTTCAATGATTTGTTCTAGAGGTTCTTTAGTAACAGGATACTCCGAGATTCTATATTTTTCGAGCCCTGCTAAATCCGCCGCTGCGGATAATGCTTCCTCTACGCCTCCAATACGATCAACTAAGCCAATGTCTTTAGCAACTTTCCCGGTCCAAACTCTTCCTTGTGCAATCTTATGTACTTCATCTCTGGTCATATCCCGTCCGTCTGCGACCCTGGTCAAAAAGGTCTCATAGATACGATCTGTCATCTCCTGTAAAATAAGACCTTCTTGAGGTGTAATATCTTTAAATGGAGTTAAGCCAATTGCATAAGGGCCGGTGACAATAGTATCGAAAGTAACACCGACTTTTTCATCCAGCATTTGTTCTAAGCTAGGAATTACACTAAATACTCCGATGGATCCGGTAATTGTGTTATCCTCTGCAAAGATGCTATCCGCATTACAGGAAATGTAATAGCCCCCAGAAGCTGCTAAATCTCCCATCGAAGCAATTACCGGTTTTCCTTCCGCTTTAAGTAATTCGATTTCTCTCCACATGATTTCGGATGCTAAAGCACTTCCGCCACCGGAGTTTACGCGAATTACAACTGCTTTAACTTTATCATTTTTTCGGAGCTTCCGTAAAATCTCAGCATACTTATCACCTCCGATACTTCCAGGTTCTCCTTCACCATCGGTAATGGTCCCTTCCGCATAGACAACAGCAATCCGATCCTTTATTTTGTAATCTTTTGTAAAGGATGCTCCTTTATTATAATCTAACAAACTGATTCTGTTAATATCGGCATCATCGTCCAAGCCAAGTCGACTTCTTATCTCTGCACGAGCTTCATCCTCATAGCCAATCGCATCAACCATATTATACTCTAATGCATCTTTTGCATCTCTTAGCAAATAGTTGTCTGCCAATTTTTCTAATTTACTTACAGACAACCCACGACTTTCCGCGATATCCTCCAGGTATAAGTTATACATATTATCAATGTACTCTCTGGTTTGAAGTCTGTTTTCCTGGCTCATTTCTGTTCTACGGAATGGTTCTGTAGCACTTTTAAAATCTCCTGCATAATAGACTTGCATCTTTATCCCGAGGCGATCAAGCATATCTTTGAAAAAAGGGATCTGAGCACCGAATCCATTAAACTCCAATCCTCCAATCGGATTAATAAAGATTTTATCGGAGACTGAAGCTATGTAGTAGGTGCCTTGCGAATAATACTCTGCATAGGATATGATAAACTTTCCGCTAGTTTTAAAATCTACCAGTGCATCCCGCAAAGAATTAGCCGAAGCTCTCCCCATTGGTACGCGATTTAAATCTAAATAAATCCCTTTGATCGATTCATTGTCTTTTGCATGTTCGATCGTTCTGATCATTTCATGCAAGCCAAGTTTTTTCTCCGTATCAAAACTATAAGGATCGACAGGAACATTATTGGTTTTTTCGGGCACTAAGCCTGAGAATTCAAGGTCAAGCACACTATTAGCTTTTACAGAAGGTGCTTCATCTGCTTTACTGACTAATCTACCAATTGCAGCAGATCCTACAAAGAAAAGGACGCCTACTGCTAGCATAAAACCTAGGCACGAAGCGAAAATAAACTGAATAAATTTTCCCATGAAATTGAAATTGCTATTTTTTGATTGAGTTGTTTTTCTAAGTCTATTGACTTAAGTCCAAAATTAAGGACATTGAAGACAGAATCTTACTTATTTTAGATGAAATTATCCTTTATATAGAGAGAATGTCAAATGCTGAAGCCCAAAAAGTGATAAATCGTTAAATTCGGGCATACTACAGCTTACAATATCCAGACAATATTATCATTTGGTTGTATTGATTGTTTTATAACAAAAGTCGGTTTCCGACATCTCTCTCTTTCCTTAAAGCTAGCGCCTTCAACAAAACACTCTTAAAAGTTCATTAAACCGCCCGACGTCGCTTTAGTTGCAAAAAAATATGTACTTTGTTGAAGTATTCCATTGGGATCATCCTTAACTTTCCTAACATTTATTGTACTTCTTTTAATTGCTATCTACTTGCTATGAACCAATCATTAACCAAGTATAGGACATCCTTACTATTTATTCCATTTTTACTATTGTTAACTCATTCTGTAAATGCGCAGATTGAAGTAGAACCGACCGGTGCATTGTTTACACCGGAAAGTCTTATTACCAATGTATTCCTGGGAGAAGGTGTCGAAGTTACGAATTTGACATTTGACGGCTCAAATCAAGCCGCGGGTTATTTCACAAACGGTCTGGATGATATAGGAATTGATCGTGGGATTGTGATGTCAAGTGGATTTGCCATAACTGCTGCTACTCAAAATAATGCAGGAGGAACAACTGGTGCAACAACTGGTCCTGGAACTGATACCGACCTGGGCCCAATCGCTCCAGGAGCATTAAATGATATCGCTCGGTACGAAATTTCTTTTATCCCGACAAGCGATACACTTCGTTTCAAATACGTATTTGCCTCAGAAGAATACCCTGAATGGGCCTGCAATAGTTTCAACGATGTATTTGGATTTTTTATCTCCGGACCAAATCCTGCCGGTGGTATGTATGATGGTGAGAATATTGCCTTAGTCCCTGACCCTGATGACCCTAGTGGTGAAACGTTTACGGATGTTCCAGTAACAATTAACAACGTAAACAATCAAGGCCTGAATCCTGGTGCTGGCTGTGCCTACGACTACGGAACTTATTATAATGATAACACGGGTAGCATGACGCTTACCTATGATGCATACCTGGATGTATTCATTGCGCAGGCGATTGTTGTTCCCTGTGAAGAATATACTATCAAACTAGCCATTTCGGATGTCGGTGATAATGCTTTTGATACTAGTGTTTTTCTGGAAGCGAAGAGTTTTGGTACGGGGTCTCTAGATGTTGGCTTTGCCTCTCTAAGTTTAGATGGAACCGTAACGGAAGATTGTGCAAGTGCAGTATTGACTTTTGAATTACCAAGTGAAGCAGAAGCTGATTTTCCTTTAGACTATACCATTATTGGTACTGCTGAAAACGGCGTAGATTATCAAACTATTCCGCTGGACCTTACGATCCCTGCCGGTGATACTGCTGTTTCTGTAGATGTAATTGCTTGGGAAGACGGTTTAGTAGAAGGCATTGAGTCTATCGGGATCGATGTTCAAAGAGATCCTTGTAATCGTGATACTTTTTGGTTGTTTATCAGGGATAATGAAATATTAGCCCCTAACCTGGGTTTGGATACTACGATTTGCCAGGGAGACTCTGCCTCATTAGATGGCACCCTTCCTATCCCACTTCCAGACCCGCCTGTCTTTACCAATGAAACAGATCAATCAATTATTACCATTTCTAATAATAATCCACCTCCTCCAGGGACTTTACCTACTCAATCAACCATACAGGTATTTGGGGTACAACCCACCACGTTGCAGGCCGGGGTCATAAAAAGTGTTTGCCTGGATGTTGACCACAATTGGGCCTCCGATGTCGATATATTCCTGGTCGGTCCAAATGGTCAGTTCATTGAATTAACTACTGATAACGGAGGTAGCGGTAATGATTATTCCTCAACTTGTTTTACCCCAGATGCCACTAATGAAATCAACTTTGGTTCGCAAGCACCACCTAGTGCAGCTCCATTTACTGGAGAGTGGCTGCCCGAAGGGCAATGGGAAGACCTATGGACCATTACTGATCCTCTAACCAATGGAGACTGGACACTACAAATAAAAGATGACCAAACCGGATTCAATGGAACCTTGCTTGGCTGGTCGATTTGTTTTAATCCACTTTATCAAATCAATTATAGCTGGACACCCACAACAGGATTAAGTTGTTCTGACTGCCCAAATCCAATGGCAGGGCCCGATACTACAACTACTTATTACCTTGAAGCAATGGATACTTATGGTTGTGCAGTCTATGATACGATCACAGTAAATGTAATAGAACAATTACCACCGCCTAATACCGTCTGTAATACAATTACGGATAGTAGTATTGAGTTTTGTTGGGACGATATTCCAGGCTCTACCGGATACCAGGTAAATGTTGATGGAACGGGTTGGATCCCATCAAGTGATGCCTTATGTCATACCGTTACTGGTTTAACATTAGAAGACACGGTTACACTTGAAGTCATTGGCGTAGCCATGTGCGATGGAATGATCGATACCATTACCTGCTGGACGCCTTCTTGTACTCCACCTACCGGGAGTATTGTTACTCAATCGGATACCGATTGTTTTGGTGCAGCTACCGGGTCCGTCACGGTTCTGGGCAATGGCACTTATCCTCCGTTTACTTATCAGATCAATGGTATTGATACTAATGCAACGGGAATATTCAGCAACCTACCTGCCGGGAATTATGATGTCCTTGTACTTGATGCGGTTAATTGTCCTCAAACAGTTGCGGTAACAATCGGACAACCTGACGAGATTACAACTTCTGAAATCCTGGTTGCCAGTGCTTCTTGTAATGGAGGTATGGACGGTGTTGCAACCGTTGCGGTTAATGGAGGTACCGCTCCTTATACATTCCAATGGAGTAATACACAAACCGACTCTATTGCAGTTAATCTTGCACTAGGAGATTACGAGGTAACCGTCACAGATGCGAACAACTGTAGTGTTATTGATACGGTCACCGTTACACAACCTTCCATAATGGAGTTAAGTTTTGATACTGACAATGTAAGTTGTAATGGCGCAGGAGATGCAACTGCTACTGTAACCGTAACAGGAGGTGTAGGTCCTTATACCTATCTATGGGATGTTAATACCGGTAGTCAAAATACACCAACTGCCATTGATCTTTCTGGTGGAACTTATTCTGTTACCGTTACGGACCAGAATAATTGTTCAATAATAGCTGATACAACTATCCTTGAAAATGATGCGATCCTGCTTAGCTTTAACACCAGTAATGTCTCCTGCTTCAATGGATTTGACGGAGAGGCTCAGGTTATTGCTATTGGAGGAACAGGTTCCTATACTTACCAATGGGATGATCCGGCATCACAAAACACTGACATTGCCACCGGGCTGTTAGAAGGGACCATCAATGTAACGGTTACTGATAGTGATGGATGTATGGCAATTGGAGATACAACATTGAGTCAACCCACAATTCTGGATGCCAATACACAAGTTACATCTGCTACTTGTTTTGGCGCTAACGACGGAGCAACAAGTGTACTGGTCAGTGGAGGTACTTATCCTTACACTTATACCTGGTCAGATGACCCGATGATAACTGACTCCGTCAGGACAGACCTTATTGCAGGTAATTATTCCATTACCGTAAGCGATGCCAATGTGTGCTTAGAGATTATTGAAATCACAGTTAATGAGCCAGATTCATTAACCCTGGATATGATACATACGAATGTTTCTTGTAATGGTCTGGCCGATGGTGATGCAACTGTAAGTGTAACCGGTGGTACGAATGGTTACTCCTACCTTTGGGATGTAAATGCCGGAAGTCAAACTACTCCGACAGCTACTGGTCTTTTAGCAGGAACTTATGAAGTCACCATTACCGACTTTAATAACTGTACTAATATTGCCAGTGTTACTATTGACCAACCAGATGTGTTAGCATTATCTGATGTACCGGAAGATGTACTTTGTTTTGGAAATGCAACCGGAGCAATAGATTTATCAATTACCGGAGGGACAGAGCCCTATGATATTTTATGGGGAGGTCCTAATAGCTTTAGTTCTCCGAATGAAGATTTGACGAATCTTTTTGCGGGCGCTTATGTCGTGACCGTAACGGATGCTAATAATTGTGTTGATTCATTAAGCATCAACATTGATCAACCAACAACAGGAATAATGAGCAGTGTCTCCGAACCGGATAGTGTTTGCTTTGAAGCAAATACGGGTTCAGCAACGGTTACCGTTGGAGGTGGTACAGGGCCATTTACGTATCTCTGGAGTAATGGTGCTACATCAGATGTAATTAACAATCTCACTGGCGGGGTATATACTGTAACGATTACAGATAGCGGCAATTGTACCTTTGTCGATACTGCTTTTATTATTGAAGCACCAGAAATCATAGTAACCTTAAGCCAAACGGCTACCCTTTGCCATAATGGTAATGATGGGACTGCAACAGTAGAGTCTATCATCGTAGATGGAATAACTCAAAACATTGCCGATTATAGTTTGCTCTGGAGCGAAGCTGGACAAACTGTTCCAAGCATTAGTAATCTTACCGGTGGTCAGATGTATTCTGTAACTGCAACAAATGTAGATGGATGTTCTGGTATTGCCGAAATTCTAATTGGTAATCCAGAAGAGATTGGCTCCCGAGTTGACTTAGTCAGAGATGTTAGCTGTAATCAGGGGGAGGATGGAGAGATCTCGGTTAGTGGACAGGGAGGCGTTGCACCATACACTTACTTATGGGATGCTGCTGCTAATAATCAAACTACTGAAACCGCTTCAGGCTTGAGCGCTGGCGATTACGAGGTTACTATAACCGATGCTAATAATTGTGTTACTACGCTGATTACTACGATCGCTGAACCTGCTGCGCTGGACGCTGATTTCAGCACAGTAGGAACCGAATGCTTCGGTGATCCTTCGGGTGCTGCGTCAGCAAGTATCAGCGGTGGTACACCAGCGTATGATTATAATTGGTCCAACGGGAATGATACCCCGGACATTATTGACGTAGCTGGTGGTCTTTATTACCTCACGGTAACGGATGACAATGGATGTGAAATGATTGACAGTGTTATTGTTAGCCAACCAGAAGAGCTAGATGCACAAATTGATCCCGTTGATGTAAGTTGCTTCGAAGGTCGTGACGGAGAAATCATGTTCCTGCCGAGTGGTGGTACACCACCTTACATGTATAGCCTGGATGGTGTAGAATATAATGGCTCTCCATTACAAATAGGATTAACAACTGGCTCCTATCCTGCTTATATTATGGATGCTAACGGATGCGAAGTTTTTCTGGGCGATTATAATATTGATGAACCTTCACCTCTTACAGTAGATCTTGGTCCTGACTCCTTAATTCTCTATGGTCAAATAATTAATATTAATGCAAACGTAAGTGGAGGACAAGGTACATTAAGCTACCAGTTTGCTGTAGAAGACAGTGCGTCTCTAAGTTGTTTGAATTGCCCAAATCCAAATATCAGGCCACTAACTACAACGATTTACGATGTATTAGTAACCGATGAAAATGGCTGTACAGGAGAGGCTAGTGTTCGGATCAATGTATTAAAAAACAGGCCACTAAATGTTCCTACCGGATTCACGCCTAACGGGGACGGTGTAAATGACATCTTGCGATTATATGGAAATCAGGTTGCACGTATTAATACCTTTCAGGTTTATGACCGATGGGGTGAAAAGATTTTCGAAATCGGAGATTATGATTATGACCACCTGGATGATCTGGCTGGTTGGGATGGCACCTTTAGAGGAGAGTTGATGAATTCTGGAGTATATGTTTGGTACATCGAAGTAGAATACATTGACGGAACCACAGAAGCGTTCCAGGGGAATACCACATTGATTAGATAATTCATATTGCAAATAATATTTTAGAGGACGAATAAATTTAATCTCCTTAAATTTGTTCGTCCTTTTCCCTAAATCAGGCTAATTCGTACACATTTTCCAAAAAGATTTTATTTTTTTCAACTTTTTTCAATATTTACTGTTGCAACATTAAATGTATAAACATATATTTGTGTCGACAATGAAAATAGAAGAAGAAATACAACAGCGGAAATTCAAGAACGAATATCAAAAAGCAGCAATCAATTTGATATTCACTGCTTCGTGGTTGGACAAGATCAACTCCGACTCCTTGAAGCCGTATAATATTTCTATTCAACAATTTAATATTCTTCGAATTCTGCGAGGTTTAGCAGGTAAGCCTGCTTCTATCAAATTATTAACCGAGCGAATGTTGGATAAAATGTCGAATGCATCTCGATTAGTTGAAAAACTAAAACAAAAAGACCTTGTTGATAGAATTGCTTGTCCGGCAGATCGCCGTCAGGTAGATATTTTCATCACCAAAAAAGGTTTAGCACTGGTGGAGGAAGCCTCTCTAAAACTAGAGGAAGGGATCGAATCACATATGGAGGCTTTATCAAAAAAAGAAGCCGAACAACTCAATGCCCTACTCGATCAGATGCGTGGATAAAATATTTTTTTGTCAAAATAGATGTATATACATTAAATGTTTAAACTTTTAGTTGAAGCTAATATTAGCTGAACCGTATCAATAAATTTAATCACTTAAAAAATTAATAAAATGAAAAATTTAGGACTGCTATTAATGCTATTCGCTTTTGTTGGATTCTCTGCATTTACGAATCCTGTTGAAACCAAATCAGTAGATACTGTAAAAAGCCAGGTAAGCTGGAAAGGTTATAAAGTTACCGGAGAACATGCCGGAACCATCGATATTAAATCAGGTAATCTTGAATTTGACAATGGCAATTTAGTTGGAGGTAATTTTGTAATAGACATGCCGACTATAAAAGTTACTGACTTATCTGGTGGAATGGCAACTAAATTAGAAGGACATTTAAAGTCCCCTGATTTCTTTGGAGTGGAGAACTACCCTGAAGCATCATTTAAGATTACAAAGGTAGTAAGCCGAGGAACTCCGGGTGCATACAAAGTAATTGGTAATTTAACGATCAAAGAAACTACAAAAGAGATTAAGTTCTTTACTAATGTTTCTCCGGATGGTAGCGCTGCTACAGCTGAGATCAAAGTTGATCGTTCTGATTTTGATGTTCGTTATGGCTCTGGAAGTTTCTTCGACAACTTAGGCGATAAAACGATTTATGACGAGTTTGACCTGACGGTTACGCTTGCTGTAAAATAAGTTTAGGACAATTAAGTCTTAAAATATAAA
>JAHDHW010000146.1 GCA_020631105.1 Saprospiraceae bacterium
TTTTTTAATAAGTTGAGTGCATCGCTTAAGTCAAAACACAGCAGTACTGCTTACTTTGTCTTAATTACTTTTGATATAAATTCGATCTCCATCATTCAAATATGGCGCACCATCCGTAATGACTTCATTCAGCTCAATGTTATCTGGTTTATAGACAAATACTGCTTCAGAGGTAATATGAAAAGGCCGAACCTTTATCATGCGAGCTAAACTATCCGGAGTAGGTACAAAAACCGATAGCTCTTTTTCATCACCTTCCACAATTGCTGCCATTGGCAATTCGAGGTAAGCATTACTGACACTTGGCCTTAAGTCTACTTTACCAATGAACCCGTTTCGAAGTCGAGCATTTCCAGCGGCCAGACTTAGTTCTACTTCGAAAGTACCTGTGATGGGATCGGCATTCTCAGCAATGGAACTTACCTTTGCATCAAACTCTTTTTCAGGATAAGCGTCAAAATAAACTTTGGCTTTGCTATTATAATCCACTCTTGTAATATCCCGATCCGAAAGCGATACTTTCATCACATAGCTTCCTCCGGCAGCAGAAGCAATAACAAATAATGGCTGACCTGGTCCGACGAGCTCATTTGGTTCTGCTAATCGTCGAATGATCCGTCCATTCACCGGGCTATTAATTTGGGCGTAGTTCTGATTGAAAGTGGCAATATCCAAATCGGCTTTAGTAACTTGTACAAGTGTTGTTAAGTCCTGTACGTTTTCTAAGGTAGCCGCAGAATCTGCATACATTTTTTGGATGCGCTCAAGATCGCGTTCCGCTTTTTGCAGGGCACGTTCTGCCTTGAGCACTTGTGCATCAATCTCATTGGTTCGAAGACGCGCAAGCGTCTGGCCTGTCCGGACATAATCGCCTTCTTCTCCTTTCATCATCGCAATGACGCCTCCGATCTTAAAGGAAAGTTTGACTTCCTTATCCGAACCAAGTCGGCCGATGGCCCGAATCGGAACCGGTGTGTTTTGTTCTTCAACATTAATGACTTTTACATAATTCTTTGTCAGTCTGCTTAATTTCTCTGCTTCGGGATTAGAGTAATCCACCTTACAGTTGGAAAAAATAAGCACTGATAATAATGAGGAAAAGAGTAAATATCGCATAGTTATATTTTTATTCTAAGGTTGAACATTCTCTGAAACGGGAGCTACTGGGTAGCAAAATCCAACTCCGCAAGCTGTACGAGATAATCATATTTTGTCAAAGTCTGGCGAAGTTTGCTCGTGACCAGTTTATTTTGGGCATCCGTTACTTGCAATAGGATGGCTTTATCGTTTTCGTATTTGGATTTGATGATGTCGTAGACTTGCTGAGCGCTACCGGCTGCTGCCTGCTCTGCCACAAGCCGCTGCTCAATTGCTTTTAAATCCCAAAAAGCCTGTGTGACTTGAAGATCAATTTGTTGTTGGATTTGAGCGCGGTTATTCCGAAGCATGAGTTGATCTACTTCGATGGCTTCCATCCGTTTTTTTCGGCGCCCACCATCGAATAGATTCACGGAACTACCAAAGGCCAGGGTGTAGATTGGTCCGCCTGCATCGAAGTCAAAGTTTTCGGTTTGTATTCCGACATTACCGGATACTCCTAAGGTTGGTAATTTTTCTTTATCGATTCTCTCTTTATTAAGATCATTGACCGCAGCAGCAGCGTCAATCTTCTTAAACTCTGAGCGTTGTTGTCGAGCCGATGTTCGGAGAGACTCCAGACTTTGTACTGCAAAATCAATATTGTTTATGATCTCCGGATCGATTTCAATTTCAGCATCTATCTCCCGATTGAGGAGAAGGTTAAAATAAGATCTCGCCGTATACTGTTGGCTTTGGAGTTTGCTGTACTCGCTTTCCAGATTTGCTAATTGGTAGTCAATATCTGCAACTACCTCTTTTGTAGCTTTATCGTATTTGACCAGCTTTTGGTTAATCTTTTTCAAATCAAGTAATAGTGCCTGGGTCTCATCAAGTATCCGAAAGCCTTCAATTGTTTTGAGATAGTTATAATAGGCAGTCTTCGTTTGAAAAGCGACTGTTTTTTGTTGAAGTTCCAGATCAACGTCGTTGATTCGCAGCAATGCATTTTGGATCTTTTGGTTATAACGGATGGAGCTATTGATCAGGGGTTGAGTAATCGAAAGCTGGACATCCAAAAAATTATTAGGCGTCAGGGCTATTTTCTCATTTTCGAGATTAGTAGGAAACTGACTGGCTTGTGTTAATTCATTCAGGGTCCCATAAATTGGATTGAAAAGATCACCAATTGGAAAAACGATGGTCCGACCACCCTGCGAGAAAATATAATTTGCATTGACATCGACAGAAGGCATCCAGTTTTTATTCGCCTGATCAATGTTTATGGTTTGCTTATTCCGGCGGAGCTGCTCTCCTTTGATGGAAAGATTCTCCTGAATCGCCGTTTCTACGTATTGATCCAACACAGGGCTCTGGGCGTAGCCCGATCGAAGTACAAAGCACCCTAGCATTAAAAAAAAGACAATAGGTTTAAAGTTCATCTTAATAGTGTTAAAAAATAAACGCTGTTTATTTTATTGATTTCAAAAGATTTTCAAAGGTTATGTATGCCTGATTCGCTATAAATGGCAGGTCTTCTTTCATCATCATTTCGCAATGCTTGTTGATCCTCAAGGCGACCAATCCATGTACCATTGACCAGATCATAAAGGCCCCGGACTCTACATCCTCCAATCGAATCGATCCTTCTTCCATACACTCCTCGACTGCTTCTTTTAGCAAATCATAGTTCTTTTGTCCAATATTCCACTCGGGATCAAGCGCTTCCGCTGCTTTCATCGGAGGTTTCAGAACGAACATTAATTCGTATAAATGAGGGTGATTAAGGCCAAAATCGATGTATTTACGGCCCATTTTGCGTAATTTCTGAAAGCCCTTTACTTCTGATAAGCGAATATCTTCGAAGGCTTCATAAAAATGAGTAAAGGCTTCTTCCTGCAATGCAAAGAAAATGGCTTCCTTATTATTGTAGTAATTATAAATAGTAGCTGGATTACATCCGATCACTTTTGCAATCTTACGGAGGGTCGTTTGTTCATAGCCTTCTTCCTGAAAAAGCTGGCTGGAAACTTCCAGTATCTGCTTTCGCATGGATTCGATGGCTAATTGTCTTTTATTAGAGTTCCGCATTCTTTTTATTTTACAAACACAAAATATTAAACGTTGTTTATTAAAAGAAGTGATTTTAGTTGAACTGTTACTTTTTCAGGTTGAATTGCAATCTTATCAGAATGAAAATCAAAGTGTAAAAAGGGAGAAGGACAAAAGGGAGTTTTAAATCCATTGATTATCTTTAGGGAAAACAAAGACTAAGATGAAAAACCAAAATTTAGTAGATGAGCATATTGAGGAGAATAAAGAATTGTCCTTATGGGAGGCCCTCATCCCTGTAATTGTATTGATGGCATTATTGGCGGTCAATATCTTTTATGCAGATGGAGAATTATTAGGTGAATATTCTAATCAGTATATCCTGCTAGGATCCGGAGCGGTGGCTGCTATCTTAGGATTCTTCAATAAGGTTAGTATCAATACGATGATCCGAGAGACCTGGGCCAATATAAAAAGTGTTACCATTCCAATATTAATATTATGCCTGGTAGGAGCGCTTGCTGGTACCTGGTTGGTCAGTGGGGTAATCCCGGCGATGGTCTATTATGGTTTGCAGGTATTGAGTCCTGGTATCTTTTTACCAGCCTCCGTAATTATTGCGGCGATCATATCTATTGCAACCGGGAGTTCCTGGACTACTTCCGCGACGGTGGGTATTGCTTTGATCGGAATTGGAGAAGCCTTAGGCGTCAATCCGGGAATGATTGCGGGAGCAGTAATATCCGGAGCATACTTCGGAGATAAGATGTCCCCTTTAAGTGACACTACCAACCTTGCTCCGGCAATGGCAGGTACAGATTTATTTACGCATATCCGGTATATGGCCATTACAACCGTTCCGAGTATCCTGGTAACCTTAGTGGTATTTTCTATTATCAGTGCAGGTCTGGAGGTAAACGGAGACGCTGACATTAGCGGTATTCTCGGTTCGATTGACAAGACCTTTAATATTTCGCCGATGTTATTCCTCGTTCCGGGAGCAGTAATTGTTTTGATTTTATTGAAAGCCAAACCCTTAGTTGCACTGGCAAGTGGTGTTGCCTTAGCCGGAGTATTCGCCTTTATATTTCAGGCGCCCATATTAGAAAGCTTAAGTGAAAGTAAATTTCAGTCGGTGATTAATGCGATTTTTGTGGATACCGCAGTAGCGACTGAAGATGAAAAACTGAATGACCTATTTACCGCAGGAGGAATGCTTGGAATGTTATGGACGATCCTGCTTACTTTATCTGCGATGGTTTTTGGAGGCCTGATGGATGCGATCGGTGCATTAGCCCGTATTACGAGGTCATTACTGGAACTTGCAACTTCCGTCTTTGGATTATTTGCCAGTACCGTGGTGAGTTGCCTGGGCTTAAATGCTATTGCATCAGATCAATATCTCGCAATTGTGATTCCTGGAAAAATGTTTACCAAAGCATATGAGGATAAAGGCCTGGCACCTGAAAACTTAAGTCGAACCCTCGAAGACTCTGGTACAGTTACTTCCGTATTGGTTCCATGGAATACCTGTGGTGCCTATCAATCCGGAGTATTAGGCGTTGGTGTGGGAGAATATTTTATCTACGCTATTTTTAATTGGTTAAGCCCAATTACTACTTTGATTTTTGCAGGATTGGGCATCAAAATCAGAAGTCTGGTGAAAAATAAATAAATGAATATATGATCATCTTTATATTTCATCCCCTTTATTTTGAATTATATCCCCTTTCTTAAAGCATTATGAATTTACTTTATACATTTGAAATGCAAGCGTAAAACCAAACAATAAATACTTAGAGGAACAAATTTATTACCTCTAATTGGGAGTAAGAAAAGGTTATCCAGACGGATAACCTTTTTATTTTGGTAGTAGCCCATTTTATCTATATGCAGCCTAAGCCAAAAGGGTTGCCTCAACGGAAGACTAAAAATCGGCTTATGAAAGGTAATCTACACAAGCGGATTTTCTAACACTATTTATACTTATTTCCTCCAACAGAATGCGGTAAAGCCTGTTTGCCTTTTGAATTACATTTCAAAACAAAAACAGTATTACTCATGAAAAAAGCTACCTATTTATTTTTGTTGCTCTTTGTGACTTCATTTTCATTTGCACAGAGTGCAAGAGTTCAGATTATTCACAACTCCCCTACTCCGACCGTTGATATTTATGCCAACGAAGGACAGCTACTTAATGACTTTGCGTTCCGCACGGCTACACCATTTATTGATGTACCAGCTGGTGTGGAATTAAATATAGGTGTTGCCACAGCAGACAGTGAATCTTCTGCTGATGCCATCGCTAACTTCCCGGTAACTTTTGAAGACGGAAAGACTTATGTGGTGGTTGCCACAGGAATCGTTGGTGGAAATCCAGGTTTTAACCTGGCCGTTACAGACATGGGCGCTGAAACATCAGACAGCCCTGAAAACGTAGGCATTTTATTTTACCACGGATCACCAGATGCTCCAACGGTAGATGTCCTTACTGGAGGTGCTCCAATCATTGATGATGTTTCATATGGTGAGTTTCAGGGTTACCTGAACGTACCTGCGGCAACGTATGCCTTAGATGTAACTCCAGGTAATGATAATAATACAATCGTAGCCTCTTACTCAGCGGATTTAAGTTTCTGGGGTGGTAACACCGCAGTTATTTTTGCGAGTGGTTTTTTGAGTGGAGATGCGCCGGCATTCGAGCCCTGGGTAGCGCTAAGTAATGGTGGAACATTTCCATTAGCTGCAATTGACAACACCCCTCCTCCGGCTACAGCGAGATTACAAGTGATTCACAATTCACCTAGCCCAACGGTAGACGTTTACGCAAATGACGGTTTGTTATTAGACAATTTCGCATTCCGTACAGCAACTCCATTTATTGACGTACCCGCTGGAGTAGAAATCAACTTAGGCGTAGCCACTGCAGATAGTGAGTCTGCTGCGGATGCCATTGCAAACTTTCCGGTGACCTTAGAAGAAGGAAAAACTTACGTGGTTGTTGCCACCGGAATCGTAGGTGGTGAGCCAGGGTTTAATCTTGCCATTACAGATATGGGAATGGAGTCGGCAGACAGTCCTGAAAATGTAGGGATTTTATTCTATCACGGATCACCAGATGCACCAACGGTGGATGTAGTCGCTGGAGGATCTCCAATTATCGATGATGTATCTTATGGAGAATTCCAGGGGTATTTAAATGTACCTGCAGCTTCTTACGTACTTGACGTAACGCCGGGTGATGACAACAGTACGGTAGTCGCTTCTTATAATGCAGACTTAAGTTTCTGGGCAGGGAATACCGCAGTAATCTTTGCCAGCGGATTCTTAAGTGGAGATGATCCTGCATTTGAGCCTTGGGTGGCTTTGAGTAATGGTGGAACTTTCCCGCTTTCTCTAATTGATAATACCCCTCCTCCGGCAACTGCCAGAGTACAGGTAATTCATAACTCCCCAAGCCCAACGGTTGATGTTTATGCAAATGGTGATCTTCTATTAAACGATTTTGCATTCAGAACCGCAACGCCATTCGTTGATGTGCCAGCAGGAGTAGAAATAACTTTAGGCGTAGCTACAGCAGATAGCGAATCTGCAGCGGATGTAATTGCAAGTTTTCCGGTAGTCTTAGAGGAAGGAAAAACTTATGTAGTTGTTGCGACAGGAATCGTAGGTGGTGAGCCAGGCTTCAACCTCGCAGTAACTGATATGGGAATGGAGTCAGCAGACAGTCCGGAAAATGTAGGGATTTTATTCTATCACGGATCACCTGACGCTCCAACGGTAGATGTAGTCGCAGGTGGTGCGCCAATCATCGATGATGTATCATATGGAGAATTCCAGGGTTACCTAAATGTACCTGCTGCATCTTATGTACTTGATGTAACGCCGGGTGATGATAACAGTACGGTAGTCGCTTCATATAATGCAGACTTAAGTTTCTGGGCAGGCAACACTGCGGTAATATTCGCCAGTGGATTCCTAAGCGGAGATAGTCCTGCATTTGAGCCTTGGGTGGCTTTGAGTAATGGTGGAACTTTCCCGCTTTCTTTAATCATGGATGAAGGACTTCAAACTCCAGAACAAAGTTTCCAAACCAGTAATGTTTTACAAAGCTTAAATGACTTCCAATTGTCTCCAAACCCAACTTCAGGTCGTACAGACTTTAGAATTGAGCTGGAGGCCGAAACGGAACTTCAAGTACAATTGATCAATAAATTAGGGCAGGTTGTAAAATCCTATGACTTTGGCAGACAAGCCTCTGGATTATTCCAGGCTGAACTTTATTTGGATGGTCTTCCTGCAGATACCTATTATTTATCTGTGAATACAGAAAATTCGGTAAAGACTAAAGCATTAATGATTAGCAGATTTTAATCTGCTATACTCGGGCACAAAGAAGTTTGTATAAAAACAAATGACTTTGATCCGTATAGCATAAGGTTTGAATTACTATTACAGGGGCATTCCAAAGGTCTTTGTTTTAGCAATCGCTTTGATTAAAGGTTTAGCACTCTTCCTTTTTTAGGAGGGGTGCTTTTTAGATTATTCCTATAGAAACAAAATTTGTCTTAAAGCTCAATAGGGGTAAGCTCAAAAAATAGTATCTTTTAAGTGCAGGATATTCCTGTGCTACGAAAACTATTATCTTACTAAACCCTAAATCATGCGAAAATCATACTTATTCCTCCTCTGTGCGCTAACCATTAGCTTTACCGCTACTGCCCAATTCCAAAGTATCAAGCCTTCAAAAGAAATTACCACCAAAGAGTATAATGATTTCAAAGGTTTCGAAAACCTTGACCTTGCAAACGACATCAAGGCTTATATTACCTTTAGCGATGGGCCAGAATCCATAAAGATCGAAGCAAATGAGAATCTTCAGGAATATATTAGGGTTGAAATGGAAGGAAATACTTTGGTAATTAAATTCGAAAACAACCGGAGTATTCGTGGTAAAGAAACCTTACACGCTTATATTTCTACTCGCCAACTCCGTAATTTCCGGGCTTCGGCAGATGCATATATCTATTTCGAAAATCCACTTAAGACCGACAAGGCAAAAATCACCCTTCGTGGTGATAGCCAGCTGAAAGGAGATATCGAAGTGAATGACTTATACTTAAACCTTCGAGGCGATTCTATCATTAAGTTGGATGGCAAGGCTGATGAAGTAGAGGCAGAATTACGTGGAGATTCTGTCATGGAAGAAGGAAAATTTACTACCAAAGAAGCCAGACTAAAACTAAGAGGAGATAGTGTAGCCGATATTGAAGTAACAGATAAGCTCTGGGCGGATTTAGACGGTGATAGCGTTTTGCAATATTCGGGAACGCCACAGATTATGAAAAGCAGGATCACAGGTGACTCAGAGATGGAGCAAAAAGGAAATTAATTGTTCGCTCTCTTATATCCCATCCAATAAAAAAGCCTTGAAGTAAATTACTTCAAGGCTTTTTTATTTAGTTTGGTAGTTGTTCTTAAGCAGATTGTACAACGATCGCTGTGATAATACAAAGGATGAACAATGCAGCACCCAAGCCCCAAGTTGCTTTCTCAACAAAATCAGTAGATTTAGCGGCTCCAAACATCTGGTTTGTTGCGTTTCCACCAAAAGTAGAATCAACTCCACCACCTTTTGGGTTTTGAATTAAGATCACGCCCATTAAGAGTACAGATACTAGAGCGATCAACACGGTTAACATGATTACCATATTATAATTTTTTTAGATTTTCAATTTGCTCCGCAAAGTAACTACTTTTTTCTGGGAATTTCAAGCTCAATCGTTCATACATCTCAATCGCTTTATCATAGCTCTCTTGCTTGACCAGCAATTTTGCCAGGGTTTCTGAAGCAATCTCATCGCTATCTTTCAGGCTTTTCTCCGCAAATTTCTTAGGTTTTACAGGGTCTTTAGCTGATTTTTCCTTAGGTAATGTAAGCGATGGTTGTTTTTTAGAACCCGACTTCGACTTCTTTTTAGATTTTTTGGCTTTTTTGCTCTTTTTAGGCTCAGGTAGCACAAAAGTATCTTCTTCCGGGTCAAATTTAGCTGGAGGCAAGTCCTCTAGCATATTCTGAAAGCCGGATTTTGATTTTGGTGTAGCTTTAGTTTTAGCTGGCTGGGAGCTAGTTTTCTGCTCTTTCGGATCTGGTTTGACTTCCTTCTTGGTTTCCTCAATCAGCGCGTCCAGTTCGGCAAAATCAAAAGCTTGTTTTTTCTTCTCTGTTTCCTCCAATTTTTTCGTCTTCTTTTGTCTTTTTCTTTCCATCCTTTGAAGAGGTGTCAGGCTATCCAGTTCAATCAAATCCTCAATAGAGATTGCTTCATCCTCTTCTTTCTGTTGGTTTTCTTTTCTATTTTCTGGTTGTTCCTTGTCCGTAACAGCATTAGAAACCTCTAAAATAATCGGTTCTTCTAAGAATAAACTATCAAATTCAAGGGTAATATCCTCAAACTCTTCATCTTCTTCTTCAAAGTAATCTACTTCTTCCTCTGGAGGCTCCGGCGCTGATTCGACTACCGTCGATATGGGCGCTGATGGATGCTCCCCATTATCCACCTGATTCTCCTCAATTATATCGATTTCTTCAGGAAAAGCTTCGCTTTGTTCTATGATATTATGCTCAACAGGATCAATTATTACGGGGGCTGCATTACTTTCAGGAACATATTCCTTGACTTCTTCCTCTGCTATTTCCGGGGCAGTACTGATCGACTTTAACTCTAAGTAATCGTCCTTCAGTACAAAACTATCTACCTCGCTATTGAAAGAATCTTTCTCTCGGATTTGCTGGTATAGGTATTCCCGATCACTACTATAAGTAGCGGCAAGTTGAAGATTCTGCTCTTGCTCTTTGTGATTCTCCAGGATACTTTTCTTGAGCAACAAATAGCGAAGGTTCTGACAATAAGGATATTGCAGTACCAGAGACTTCAACTCTGTGTACGAAATCTGGTAAAGGTGGGCCGGATTTTTAATATAATGCAATAACCTGTCGGCATCCATATGCTGCTGCTTTGTCGCAAAAATAAAATAAATGAAGTGTGAATAGCAATTAAGGTGAAATTTTAATTACCAATTCGTAAAAGCGGCATTAAAAATATCTTCTACTAATTGCTCATTTACTGTTTCTACCAAATCATCCTGAATAGAAAGAAAATCCTGATCCGTACCAAATTCTGCGAAATAGGAAAAGTTTTTTTCAAAACTCTGCGCCTCATCTTTGCTGTTGATAAACTCCATATTAACCGTAACATCTAATCGGTTGAATGCGGTAATTTCGCCTGGTTCAGGAGCAACCGGAGAAATAGAGTAACGTGTAATGATCCCATTGAATTCGCAATCCGGATCCGTATCAGAAAGGGACAAACGCGATTCTCGCAGGATTTTATCTCTTAGGGCATCTGAGAAAGTCTGACTGAGGTTAGGGTCAGCGTTGGGGGTTTGGATAGTGTAAGGAGCGACATAAAAGGTCCGAACATCAGGAGGGATGCTAATTCCGGTGAAGCTATATTTACAAGCTGTAACTCCGAGTATAATAAAGAAGAATAAACCTAAGAGAAGTGTTTTACTTTGCATACAATTGGAAAGATAAGGTTATAATCTTTGGACACTTACATCGACTTGTTTAGTTGACAATTCTACATTCATCTTCGTTCAGTCCTTAATAACTTAACGAAGATAAATACAAAAACGTACTCATTAACGGTGTACTATAATTCGTATTGCTTGATTTTTCGATAGAGTGTACGCTCAGAAATACCCAGTTCTTCGGCCGCATCTTTACGGCGATTATTATGTTTTTTGAGTGCTTTGCCGATCAGGTCTTTTTCCATTGCTTCGATAGAAAGATTCTCTTCTACCACTTCCATACGGTCGTAGCGTGACTCATCAGATTTGTCAAGAATGATAGGTTGAGAAGAACTTGAAGAAATATCAGCCGTATGTTCTTCATAATACTCCTGAAACTCTTTTCTTGGAGAAACTGAACGAGCAGGTACTTGCGGTGACTGCAAAGGTCTAAGGCTGCTAAGGTCAGAAACATCCAGGTCATTATTACGGATCATTTCAAAGACCAGAGATTTAAGATCATTGAGATCATGTTTCATCTCAAAGAGTAGTTTATAGAGGATTTCTCTTTCCTGTAGGTCTTCTCCATTTCCATTGGCAATCGCCGGCAGGTTTCGGTTACGGATATTTGGCACATATTCTGAGAGTGCTTCTCCAGTGATCATCCGATCTTCTGCCAGGACTGACAGCTGCTCCGCCACATTTTTAAGTTCCCGAATATTACCGGGCCACGCATAACTCTCGATTAGTAATCGGGCATGTTGATCAAGTTGGATAACCGGTGTTCGATATTTCTCCGAAAAATCTGAGGCGAATTTTCGAAAAAGAAAGTAGATGTCTTCGCGACGTTCCTGAAGAGAAGGTACTCTGATAGGGACGGTATTCAGGCGATAGTATAAATCTTCCCGAAATTTTCCTTTTCGGACCCGATCCTCGAGATCCACATTAGTCGCAGCAATTACACGTACATCAGTCCTTTGTCCTTTTGATGATCCTACCCGGATAAACTCTCCGGTCTCTAATACCCGCAAAAGAAAGGCTTGTGTGTCCAGGGGCATTTCGCCAATCTCATCTAAAAAAATCGTACCTCCGTCAACGGTTTCAAAGTATCCTTTACGCTCTGTGTTTGCTCCGGTAAAAGCGCCTTTTTCATGTCCAAACAACTCTGAATTGATCGTACCTTCCGGAATTGCACCGCAATTGACCGCAATAAAATTATTATGCTTACGTGGACTCAGACTATGAATAACCTTCGAAAAGACTTCTTTTCCTACCCCACTTTCACCAGTGATCAAAACCGACAGATCTGTATTAGATACCCGAACAGCCGTACTCAGGGCACGGTCGAGCAGTTCGGAGGTACCGATAATACCATATCGTTGTTTTATGGATTGAAGGTTGGTCATGTGTAGTATTCGAGTCTTAAGTACTTTAAGGATATTATGCTTCGATCAAATCACCAAACAGGGTCGCAGAAGTCGCATCATTCACTTTTACCTGTACATATTCTCCCGCCTGATAGCCTGGTTTCTTAGGGAAAATGATCATCTTGTTTTGTGAGTTTCTTCCTTTAAAATCCTGGTCTGATTTTTTGGAATCGCCTTCGATGAGTACTTTAAAGGTTTTCCCTATATCACCTTGGTTATGCGCACGAGATATTTTATTCTGAAGTTGGATGACCTCTGACAAACGCCGCTTCTTGATATCTAATGGAATATCATCCTCATACTTTCGAGCGGCTAAGGTGCCTGGTCGCTCACTGTAGAAGAACATATAAGACATGCTATAGTTCGAATACTCCAGAATCGACAAAGTCTCCTGATGCTCTTCTTCAGTCTCAGTACAGAAACCTGTAATCACATCTGAGCTAATCGCACAGTCCGGGATAATTTCATAAATACGGTCAATTTTGGATTTGTACCATTCTCGATCGTAAGTACGATTCATGAGTTTTAGGACTCGGCTATTCCCGGATTGAACGGGCAGGTGAATGTATTTACAGATGTTATCATAATCGCGAATCGCGTATAATACATCGTCCGTTATATCTTTTGGATGAGAAGTCGAAAATCGAATTCGTAAATCAGGGCTTACTTTGGCTACCATAATCATCAGGTCAGCAAAGTTGACCATTTCTTTTGTCTCCGGGTTTTCCCATTTGTAAGAATCTACATTTTGCCCCAGTAAGGTTACTTCTCTAAAACCGCGCTGGTAAAGCTCAGTAGCTTCTGCAACTACAGAGAAGGCATTACGGCTACGCTCTCTTCCTCTGGTAAATGGTACCACACAGAAGGAGCACATATTATCACAACCACGCATGATAGAGATAAAGGCGGAAACTCCATTGGACCCCAAACGCATTGGGCTGATATCAGCGTAAGTTTCTTCCCGACTAAGAATTACATTGATTCCTTTGTCTCCGTCTTCAGCAGTGGCAACTAATTTTGGGAGATCTCGATAGGCATCTGGTCCAACTACCAGGTCGACTAACTTTTCTTGATCTAAGAGTTTGGTCTTAAGTCGTTCGGCCATACATCCCAGGATTCCGATCAGGGTTCCAGGGCGATTTTCTTTTACTTTATCAAATATTCGAAGCCTTCTACGAACAGTATCTTCAGCTTTTTCCCGAATAGAACAGGTATTAATCAGCATTAGGTCTGATTCTTCCATGTTTTTTGTTGGGACATAGCCAATGTCATTCAGGATTGAGGCTACAATTTCGCTATCACTGAAGTTCATCTGACAGCCGTAACTTTCGATGTAAAACTTCTTCCCTCCTTCTTTTCCTTGCATCTGCTCCTGGTAGAATACATCGCCTTGTTTGTCTTCCTGGATGACTTTGTCTCCTAGGTTTTCCAGCGTCGGATTATTGTTGTACATAATTTTATTATTTAGCGGGGCAAAGATACGGGTTTTGAATCAATTATGTGACAGAATGGCAGAGAAAGTGAAGCTGTAATTGAGT
>JAHDHW010000330.1 GCA_020631105.1 Saprospiraceae bacterium
TCAACCGTAAACCGTCAAAAAATAAAAAACATATGAGGTTAAAAAATAAAGTAGCATTAATTACTGGAGCAAGTAGTGGTATAGGCCGTGAAACGGCTCTGTTATTCGCCAAAGAAGGTGCAAAAGTAATAGCAGTTGATATCAATACCAGAGGAGGAAAAGAAACGGTGAAAATGATTACGGCTAAAAAAGGCGATGCCTTTTTCTATAAAGCAGATATTTCTTCGGCAGATGATTGTCGAAAGATGATAGCCTACACCAAACGGAAGTTTGGAGGATTGCACATCCTCTTCAATAATGCAGGGATCATGCATAGTGATGATGGCGATAGCCAGTCAACAGAAGAGAATGTATTTGATCTAACCATGGCTATAAATGTCAAAGGAGTTTTCTTTGGCTGTAAATATGCCATTCCCTTGATGCGCGAATCTGGCGGTGGATCAATTATTAATACTGCATCTTTCGTTGCGCACCTTGGAGCAGCTACACCACAAATTGCGTATACGGCAAGTAAGGGAGCCGTGCTGGCGATGTCAAGAGAACTTGCGGTCATCCATGCTCGTGAGAACATCCGGGTAAATGCTTTAAGCCCTGGACCACTCCGAACGGAACTCTTAATGAAATTTTTAAATACCGAAGAGAAAAAGCAGCGCCGATTAGTACATATCCCGATGGGAAGATTTGGCGAAGCAAAGGAGATGGCAAAGGCTGCATTATTTTTAGCTTCTGAAGATTCTTCCTATATGACCGGAACAGAATTCTTGGTGGATGGTGGAATTACTGCTGCTTACGTTACCCCGGAATAAATGAATAGCTAAAATGCAAAGAACTTTTCAAGTTATAAGTCCAATTGATGATCAGGTCCTGCTAGAACGTCCTTATGCTTCGGTACAGGAAATTGCTTCAGCGCTTGCTGCTGCGCAAATGGCTCAAAAAGGATGGAAGCTAACAAGCATCCAGGAAAGAGCGGAAGTTTGCCGAAAAATGATCAGCTATTTTTTGTCTAATAGCGAAGAGATTGCTTTAGAATTAACGCAGCAAATGGGGCGCCCCATTCGATACACTCCCTTTGAGATAAAAGGCGGATTGAAAGAACGAGCAGAACACATGATCAGTATTGCAGCGCAAACCTTACAGGATATTTTGCCTGCCGCTCAGGAAGGATTTACGCGCTATATCCGACGAGAACCTTTAGGTACCGTTTTGGTTTTAGCCCCCTGGAATTATCCTTTGCTTACTTCCATCAACGCTATTATCCCTGCGATCATGTCCGGGAATACGGTAATCTTAAAACATTCCGAGCAAACTCCTTTATGTGCGGAACGTTATGCCGCTGCCTTTGAATTTGCAGGTTTACCAAAAGGTGTTTTTCAATATCTGCATATTGATCATGATCAGGTTGCTGACCTTATAAAAGATGATCGAATCGACTATGTAGCTTTTACTGGGTCGACAGAAGGAGGTATGGCTGTTCAACAAGCCATCGGCAGCCGATTTATAAATGCAGGCTTAGAATTAGGCGGTAAGGATCCGGCTTATGTTCGCGAAGATGCGAACCTCCAATTTGCTATTGATAATATCGTAGATGGCGCTTACTTTAATTCCGGACAATCCTGTTGTGGAATTGAAAGGGTGTATGTCCATGAAGCATTATTTGATTCTTTTGTGGAAGGCTTTGTTGAACTTACCAAACAATACAAATTGGGGACGCCGCTTGATAAAGATAATACCCTGGGCCCAATGGTTCGGACAAGTTCTGCTCAGCGCGTTCAAGCGCAGATTGATGCCGCAATTGCCGCCGGAGCACAAAGCCTGATTGATCCTATTCACTTTACTAATCATAATCCTAATTCTGCTTACCTGGGCCCACAAGTCCTGGTTAATGTTGATCATTCTATGGTGCTCATGACCGCTGAAACCTTCGGCCCGGTTGTCGGGATCATGCCCGTAAAAAATGATGAGCAGGCGATTCAATTAATGAATGATTCTGAATACGGATTAACGGCCTCCGTCTGGACGCAGGATTTGGCTGCCGCTCAAAGGATCGGATCAGCGGTAGAAACCGGCACTTTCTTTATGAATCGATGTGATTATTTGGACCCTGCTTTGGCTTGGACCGGAGTTAAGAATAGTGGGAGAGGGTGTACGCTTTC
>JAHDHW010000147.1:0-11183 GCA_020631105.1 Saprospiraceae bacterium
CCAATCGCCAGAAGGTCAAAAGAAGAAGTAATCAAGCGCTTAAAAATGATTTAGGCGTTTTTTATTAATTGAAACTTTTAAATGTTCTGCAAATAAAGCTGAACATCTCCCCTAGAGTTACGACCCTTAAGGACTGCGCTTTCAGGTCAGCCTTATGACTAATCGTTAATCTAGCCAACCACTCGGAAGCCATTCCCTACCACTGGGAAGATCGTCCTGAATCTTTAGGCTTTTGCTACTAACTTGTTTCAGGATAAAAAGCATAAAAATTATTATTCGCTGATTGCTACGTGCTTTGATCAAACGGGGCATGACCATCGATAAAGAATCATCTACCCCTTTCGGTTTATTCAATTGGCAACTATACCACCTGCGAAGAGAGTTTGCGAATAGGCACCCTCTTCGCATCATGTCTACCTAACATATGACTCTTATACTTATCACTATGTACCTAAAGCAAACACCCAAAATACTCATCTTAGAAAATCAATTGATCGTAGCTGCGGATATATCTCTACAACTCACAAAATTAGGATACGAAGTAATTGGAATCCATACCCGATCAGCAGATGCACTTCTCACTATTGCGAAACATCGTCCGGATATTATAATGATGAATATCGAAAACCAGGGAACCATAGAACGCCTAAAAACCGCCGAGATCATCGCAAAAACTTTTCAAATCCCCATCATTTTCCTGAGTGCGCATACCGATTTACAGACCTATAAAGCAGCAAGCAAGATTCAACCTTACGCTTTTATCACGAAACCCTTTCGGACAAAAGACCTGCAAAACAGTATAGTCATCACGCTAAATCGTATGGCCGCAAAAATTAAATTTCAAAAGCAGCCGCTATACATCATAAAAGAATCAACCAACAATGAACCGTCCGGTGCTAAGACTTAACCGTTCGGAAAGCCATAGTAACCATTCGGATAATCGTAAAAAATCTAATCTCCTTTCTGCCTAAATTTGAACTATCCTCTTTAAAACTGTGTGAAGTCAAAGATTTTTTACTGTAAAGAATTTATTTAAACCTCATTTCTTAACCCTAAAAAATGACCAGCATGAGTTTATACAATAGTGAATAGCCTTCACTCTAGTCGTTTCAAAATAACATTTTTTTTAACTCTCATTTATTCGATGGTATCAATACGCATATCGAATATTAACAATTAATAGATATATGATAAAATTAATTTTCACAGCCGCTCTTATTTTTTGCTCCAGTCTTGTATACGGACAATTTGAAACTGTTAAGCGTACAATAGGAATAGAGCAAGAGACAGTCTATAATCAAATTTATGCCAATAGAAGATATAAATGGGCAAATCCAATAGATATAAACATTAACGGACGCGTATGTAGAGTTTTCGTAAAAAAGCTCGTCAGCGCCAAAGAATACACTAGAGCCGTTGAAGAAGTGATGGCGCTCTTAGCTAATCAAGAGGTAAACTTGGGAATCATTCCTAATAACCTGCCACTTGAATTTTATTTTACTAATGGGGAGAGTTATCAACCTGATTTTCGTCCGCTTTATCCTGCTGTAGAGCAATATGACGGTATCGGTTCACATAACGTTTTAGTCTTGACCCATATGAGCGATTGGAGCACCGTATGTAAAATTATAACACCATTAAGCGCAAAAAAGCACAATAGCTATTTAAAAAATAGGCTGGTCTATGCGATGGGTAGAATTTTACATGAATTCAAACAAGATGAAAGATATTATTGGTCTCCTACCGCCCTGCTTAACAACCTGAATCAAAGTCGTGTCGGCACTAATACCGTTTCGGAGCACGTGCAATTGGGTAGAGAATTAAATCGTTCGGCTATCCAGTCTACAAAAGCTTTTGCAGCAGAATTATTTGTTTACGGAGTATACGATGATTTAGACAGCGCTCTTCCTTCCAGTAGTTACTACCGAAGCCGAGCACTTAAATTTTATTTCGATGAATGCAATGGGCCTATGTCTTATGCACTTCGCCGATATAAGGCAAAGTAGCTTTAAATTTTAAACCAAGCATTTAATCAAATCTATTATTCTATACTTTCCAAAAGTAATTGTTCTCTATACAAACTCTTTTGCAGAAGGTATAGGTTCAGTTCATAAAATAAAAAAAATGAAAAATTTATCAAGCTTTATTATACTAATAATGATGGCTTCTTCCCTGTCCAGCCTTCGCGGACAAACCAGTGAAAAGGTAGAAGCACCAATAGCTCAATCTGTCATTATCGCAGATAAAGGAACCAAAAATGTCATCGGTTATTTCGAAGAAATAACCAACGACATTTGGGAAAGTAGTATCAACGGACAAAAAACAAAATATGCGGAATCAGGCCGCGATCAATGGACCATTTTGTTAACTGCCCTTGAATCCGATCAGGTCGTCGCACTAAATCTTTGGACCGAAAAAGTAATGTTTAATGGTACAGAGAAATATTCAGTAATTGAGAGTCGATCCGATGCAGTTCCTGATAAGTATATGTCAAAGGAAACAGTAGCTGAGCCAGGAGTCATCAGCAACGTAGCACTGGGCAAACCTGCGAAACAGTCTAGTGACTACTCGGCCGGGCCTGGAAAAAACTTCCCCGCCGGATTAGCTGTCGATGGAGTCAAGAGCGGATTCGGAAAATTGAGTCACACTCTACAGGATTACGGTGCTTGGTGGGAAGTAGACTTAGGTCAATCTTATAAAATTTCCTCCATTAAAATCTATAATGCAACGGATCATCCACAACGGATGAATGACTTTACGATATTGGTCTCAGAAACCGCATTTACCGGCAATAATGGCGGTACCGTATTCGCAGCTAATCAACCTGCTCCCTCCACTACCCAAACCTATACCGGAAACGCACAAGGCCGCTATGTTCGTATTTTCTTAAATGAGACTAATTATCTGACCATTCATGAAGTTGAAGTTTACGGTTCAATCGGTTCGGCAGCACCTGTAAACGTTCCGCTGGAAAATACAGCAACCACATCTACTAATCCTACAATTAACACGACTACAAATAATCCACCTGTCAGTACAACTACTACCAATGTACCAACTACAACCAATACGCCAACTACTGCCAGTGTGCCAACTACTACTAATGTACCAACTACTAATACAACAATCACGAATACTTCGCCAACGTCCTCACGTGATGCTATCAATAATTATATTAGGAATGAACTGAATTATAACACCAGCGAATTACTAGCGGTCGTAGAAAATAATAAATCTGAAAGTCTTCCCTCCAACAGAGATCAGGTTGGTAACGGAGTAATCATTTGTACTTTTGAAAGGAGAGAGGCAGAGGAAACTTTGCAAAACATCTCTTTGGTTAATCCTTCCAATACGATTTTCCCAGGTGCATTAGTCTACGGAGATCGTTCTTTGGCTGAAGGTAAACCGCGTTCGATCGGTATTGAAAGAGCGCCAATCACGCTTACTTTAATGCTGCCTGGTGCATACGGAGAAAGTGGATCTAAGCAGATCGATACTCCAAAACTATCAAGCACACAAGGCGCTCGAAATGAATTGATAGAAAATTGGTTTAATAAAAATCCAGGAGAAACGGATTATAAAAACTTTGCAAAGCAAACCTTAACTACTTCACGTGTATACAATTCTGATCAGGCTTCTCTTGAATTAGGTTTCGACGCAAAATGGGCGCAAGGCAACGCTGATGTAAAAGCAGCTATGGATATTAATACCGAAAAAGAAGTTACCGTTGCCATTTTCAAGCAAGTATTCTACACCGTTGCTTGCGATAAACCAACTACTCCGGCAGACTTTTTTGCACCATCCGTTTCTTTAGCACAGGTAAAAAATATTATGACTTCTAAAGAACCGCCTGCCTATGTTAAATCTGTAGACTACGGAAGAATGTTAATGATTAGAATGGAAACCGATAAACTAGCAGCCAGTGCTAATTTGGAAGCGGCTTTTAACTATGCAGCGGGACCGGATAGCAAAATAGGAGGATCTATTGATGCAAAGTATAAAAAGGTATTAGAAAACTCTACGTTTAGATTATATGCGCTGGGTGGAAACGCGCAAACACCAGCAGGCATTATCGACGGTACCGATTTGAATAAATTAAGGTCGATCATCTATGACGATGCCCTGTTTAGAAGAGATAATCCGGGGGCTCCTTTATCCTATACTGTAAATTACTTACAAGGAGATGTAACTGCAAGTGTGTACGCTTCTACTGATTATGTAGAAAAAATTTGTACTGAATACACTAATGGCCAGATTATTCTTAAGCATGGTGGAGGATACGTTGGTCGCTTTATTGTCACTTGGGAAATTGATGGTAAACAATGTCCTGAGTGTATATTTGAATCTGGTAAGATAGCAAATGGGTATAAGAAAACACTCCCGATTCCTGCAGATGCCAAGAATCTAAAAGTTCAAGGACAGTACGGAGGCATCGGTACCAATAACTGGAAAGAAGTTATTTATCAAGTCGAAACTGGTCCCACCAATTGTACTTACCTGATCCGTGGTAGTGCCGTGGTAAGATTCGGGCAGAAAATTGATCCGAGTGGCAAAGTGATCAAAGAGTACAGATAGTTTATATGAGCCCGATGGGACTTTAATTTAGATTACAGCATTGCTTCTAAAGTAAAGTCTCATCGGTGCTTTAACCCTAAAAATTAAAATAATGAAATACTTCACTCTATTTATCGCTACGCTACTTTTCTCCGGATTTGTATTGATCCGCGATAGTAATGATGCTGTCCAACCTACAGAGGTCATCGAAACACCCCAGGACTTAAAAACCTCAGCCCTCATCGGTTCGGATGCTTTAATCGAATCCGCTGAGTTTTTCCGGGAAGATGTATTCTGCTGGAAAGAGACCTACGGCCGAGGAGTTGGAACTATTCCTAAGATATGTCCTGATGGGATGGAAAACCAAGCCGGACTTTGTTATACCTTATGCAAAGACGGTTATCAAGGGGTTGGCCCTGTCTGCTGGAAACCATGTCCTGAAGGTTTTCGGGATGATGGTGCCTTTTGTTTTAAGCCCGAATCTTATGGTCGAGGTGGTGGATATATCTGGAAAATTGGCGATCCAGCATTCAGCTCTTCAGGTCAATTTAAACGATGTGAAGATGAACATGGAAAAGGAAATTGTGAAATATATGGCGGAATAGTTTATCCTAAATGTAAAGAAGGTTTTTACGCCGCAGGATGCTGCGTGTGTTCACCAGTTTGTCCGGAGGGTTTTTCAGATATAGGCGTTTCCTGTGCTAAACCATCTTATGGTCGAGGCGTGGGATTAGTACCTACTATTTGCGAAAATGGAAAAGAGAATAACGCCGGACTTTGTTACAAGTTATGCAAGGATGGATTTCAAGGTGTAGGGCCTGTTTGCTGGGAAGTGATTTGCCCAAATGTCGATGGAACAACCTGGGTCGATTGCGGAGCAGGTTGTGCTCAATCCACTAATACATGTGTTACATCAATTATAGATATGGTCACCTCCCCCTTAGTGGCTGTTTTAAGTATTGCAGGAATGGTGGTCACCGGAGGAGGCTCAGGAGCCATTACCGCAACAGCATCCACCGGAAAAGTACTTAAATATACCGCAAAGGCGGTCAAAGGTGTATCAAAGGTAACACAGGCTGCTATTAAGCATGATCTTATGACAAAAGCAAGAGAGCAGTTGAACGGACAACCAATGCCGGAACATCAACGAAAAGGTATAGAAGAGTATTCAGCAATGGCCTATGATGCAGCTCGTGCCTACGATTTTGATTGGCGGGATTTTGTTGGCATCGATCCTACTGGCCTTGGCGCTGTTGCAGCAGCGTATGCTAACCCTCTTTGTAGAGATATTAATTCATCGAGTTCTTATATCTCCACAATTAGAGAAGTAAAGTTCTATAACCAAAATGGTATAACCCTGGCACAGGCTCAAAGTCTTGCCAAACAAAATTCATGGGTCATCGCTACCCCCATAAACGTTCAGGATGCCTGGTCTCACAAAAACCTGAATGTTTACGCTTTCGGAATGATGGCGGATGGCCGCTTTGCAGTCCCCGTACAAAGTGATCACTCCAATTTTAAAAAAGGACCCAACATCGGAGCTGTCGGTGGAAACCAGGGATTCTTTTACATAGTCAATACGACATCGCCTGCTTCTACTCCTCAAAGTACCACTGCTAGTAACATGGCGCCATTGAATAATGGATTCGTAAGAATCCAGAATTACTGGAAGAAAAGTAATTATATTCATAATCAAAATGGTAAAATTGAAGAGGGGGAAATTCAATCAGGCTGGTGGAGTTCACAATGGAAAATTGTTCCGGCAAATGGCGATTTGGTAAGAATCCAGAATAGATGGAAACCTGAAATGTATCTCAACTTCTCAGGAACCGAAATAGAAATCAAAGAGATTCAACCGACCTGGGCAAGTGCACTTTGGAAACTTGTACCCGCTCAAGATGGTTTTGTACGTATCCAGAATAATTGGTATAAAGATCATTACGTGCACAATCAAAATGGTAAAATTGAAGTTGGAAAGATTGATCCAAACTGGGCAAGTGCTTTGTGGAAGTTGGAGTAAACGGAATTATAGGTAAGTTAATGGTTCATCTGACAAGCATGAAAAACTTACGTTCTTGCTTTACTGCGCCTATACACTTCTAAAGTTCAGAATAACCAAATAATACACAAAACACAACTACAGGAATAAAATGTAGTTGTGTTTTGTGTATTAACTTCAGTTTACAAATTGACTTTTAAAACCCTTTTAATCACCTCGCATGAACCGCATTCTAATCATCCTAATACTTATAGTATCTACCTTTTCGAATGCTTGTTTAACAAGTAATATAGAAAGGACCGATACTTCACAGTCTGCGATAAATACTTTTGATATTATTATTCCAATGGCAGGAAATTCCTGGATGCTAGACAATGGAACATATAGCACTGATGATATCATTGCACCAGATGGTATCCGCAACTGGAACACCCCAAATCGTATTGTTCGAACTTTTTTCTACCTCGAAAAAACTGGAACGATAACTATGGGGATCAGCGCAAAAGTAAATACCGGAGTATCAAAAATAAAAATCACCTTTGGAAGCAAATCCAAAGTTGTCACGATTGATAGAAATGGGGTATACGATATTGTTATTGGAGAATTTAAAATTGAGCGAGCCGGGTATTACTACTTAGAGTTGGAAGGGCTAGAAAAAGAAGGTACGGTCTACGCCGACATCAATGATCTGTTGTTAGGTGGAGTCCAAGCTGACGAAGTAAAGTATGCTAAAGATGATTTCTATTTTGCAAGAAGAGGGCCATCTGTTCATTTGAATTTTGAAGTCCCCGCTGAGGTAGATCAGGTCAAATGGTTTTATAGTGAACTGACCATACCACAAAATCAAGATGTAATTGGTTCTTATTTTATGGCCAATGGATTTGGGGAAGGTTACTTTGGCATACAGGTAAACTCAACCACAGAACGAAGAATACTATTTTCAATTTGGAGCCCATATCAAACGGATAATCCAAACGAAATCCCAGAAGATTACAAAATCCAATTATTAAAAAAAGGGAATGATGTGTACACTGGAGAATTTGGCAATGAAGGCTCAGGTGGTCAAAGCTTTAAAGTATTTAATTGGAAAACGAATATAAGCTATGGCTTTTTAGTTGGAGCGCAGCCCACACCAAATGGAGCAACTGATTACACCGCATATTTTTTTGACCCGGAAATTAATCAATGGCATTTAATTGCTAAATTTAGACGCCCCAAAACAAGGACTTACCTCAAACACTTATACTCCTTTTTAGAGAATTTCATCCCAGAGCAAGGTGTCATTGCCAGAAAAGGCTATTTCGAAAACCAGTGGGTGCATGATGGCGCGGATTGGCATGAACTGACCACTGCTACTTTTACTGCGGATAATACTGCCAGAAAAGGATACCGCCTGGATTATTCCGGAGGATCAGAAAACGAAAAATTTTATTTGAAAAATTGTGGATTTACAAATGATCAGGTTTTGATTGATTCCAGATTTGAAAGAACTAGTTTAGGTAGATCACCTAATATAGATTTCTCCAGGCTTGAATAATTAAAATGCAAATCCATTAACTTTTCCCTACATATCCGTCATACAAAGCTTATAGATGGCAGTATATTAAACCCTAAATTATTTAATAATGAAAATCAAAATTAACGTTAAACTAAGCCCCCTGATACTTCTAAGTATATTCCTCTTCATTACTTGTAAGCAACGCATCCCGGAGCTCACCTTAGAAGATAAAATAACAGCAGCCGTCGCATCAAGAAAAATTCCTACCACGAACGAACAGAAAGTGAGTTTTACCGCTCCCGAATGGATAGAAGGAAGAGGGCCCCATAGTACGGAGATTTTTAGTCATTTGGAAAACTATATTCCAAGCGCCTTAATCGAAAAAGGAGCCACTAAAACAAAGGAGCTTCCAAAAAATATTAATAATACATTAGGACAAGAGATACTTAGCAGTGCATTCTTTGAAAAAGAAACTTCACTAGATCAGATTTGTGGAGAAAAGCAAATAAATGGCGTAATCGTCTTGCACAAAGGTGAGGTGGTTTATGAAAAATATCCAGAGATGAATGTGGAAGATAGACATTTTCTAGGATCGGTTAGTAAATCTTTTATCGGGACGGTCATCGCAAATTTGGCAGATGAAGGTTTGCTTAACGAACAAGATCCAATCGGGAAATTTCTACCGGAATTCAAAGGCAAACCTTTGGAAAGTGTAACCATTGAAAACTTATTGCGAATGGCATCAGGCACAAGCTGTAGAGAGCATGTAGAAAACAGAGTTTCATTTACAGATCCTAATCATTGTTTTTATCAACTGTTACAACATTCCGCATTATTCCCAGAACCGAAATCTGGATTTGAAAAAAGCTTGACAGAATTAATAGCCGATGAAGGAGCTTATGATGCTGCGGGCAAGATCTATGATTATACTTCGGCCAACTCTGTACTCTTGACTGCTATTGCAGAAAGAGTATCAAGGGAACCTTTTCATGAACTAGTCCGAAAATACATCTGGTCAAAAATCGGAGCAGAAGATGATGCACGTACTACCCTATCCAGTACGGGCGTGGCAGGAAGTTACGGAACTATGCTCATGCGCTTGAGAGATCTTGCCAGATACGGTTTAGCTTTTACAGATGATGCAACTACTAAAATTGCATCCGAAAGATACCTTGATCAACTCCGTACGGGAGATAAAGATTTATTTAGATCGGAAGGCGGTACAGGACAAAGACTTTGGTTGAAATGGTTTGAAGGTCAAGGCCCTCTTTTTCAAAGCTATCATTGGGATGTGGTGTTTGAAGGTGGAGACTTTGTGAAATTCGGGCTGGGAGGACAAGGCCTTTATATTTCGCCAGAAAAAAGATTGGTGATCGCTTATTTTAGTGCAAATAAAGATGAGACCAGTAATAATAACAATATGACCTACCTTGTTCGAAGCCTGGCGCTTCTTGAACGATTTAAGGAGGCATCTTAACAATGAAAAGTCTTATGCTAAAATTCTTTAGAAACCGAACTAACACTACTAAACCTAATTTATCTTAGAAAATGTTCTATATACACCATAACCAATGATCAACAATACCATCTTTCTCTTGGCCTTGTTTTTTATGATCTCCATAAATAATATTTATAGCCAATTCCGATTTGAATCCTATGCCCTTCATCAGGTGAACTTGATAGACGTTCATCAAAAACAGGTCATTGAAAACCAGACCCTCCTTATTCATAAAGATCGGATCGTTGGGATATATAACGCCAACGAATTCGTGCGGTCTGACACCATTCAAAACATAAACCTAAAAGGCCACTATGTAATACCTGGACTAATTGATGCCCATGTTCATTTGGGCACCAATCCTTCGAGCGGAGATGAGCTTGAAATCACCAAAAAACGCTTGAATCATTTATTACTCAATGGTGTGACAACCGTCAGGGATATGGCAGGTGATGCCCGTTATCTCAACTATTTGTCCAGGCAAGCTGCGCTTGATGATATCCCGTCTCCTGACATTCATTTCTCCGCTTTGTTCGCCGGCGAATCCTTCTTTAAGGATCCCAGAACCCAAGCAGCAGCACAAGGGTTTCCAGCTGGCGCTGCACCTTGGATGCGAGCTATAAATTTGAATACGGATATAAACCAAATCACCATAGAAGCCAAAGGAACGGGGGCCACAGGCATCAAGATATATGCTAATCTAGACGAGGCTTATATCCAACGAATTGTTCAGGCAGCTCATGCGCAGGGGATGAAAGTTTGGGCACATGCAACTGTATTTCCCGCAAGACCTTCAGAGGTTTGTCAAGCAGGAGTAGATGTTATGTCGCATGCTTCTTACTTGGCCTGGGAGGGAGAACAAGAAATCCCCTCAGATGCTTCGTTTAGGAAGAGGAAACATAAGCAGTTTGATGCAGCAAACGAAGTCTTTCTGAGATTGGTAGAACAAATGAAAAATAAGCAAACTATTTTGGATGCAACTGTTGCCGTTGTCAAAGACTCTACCCAATTCCAATATGGCGTTTCATTAACGAAACTGGCTTATGAAAACGGGGTTAAAATAGGTATCGGCACTGATCTTCCGATTGACTTAAGTACTGCCGCTCCAATTTTTCAGGAAATAAAAGTGCTTAATAAAGAGGTAGGCATAAAGCCTATTGATATTATCTGTGGCGCAACGATCATTAATGCAGAAATGATTGGGCAAGAACATAATATTGGATCTATTGAGGCCGGGAAGAAAGCGAACTTACTTATTCTAAAGAATAACCCAATGGTAAATATTGAGAACATTAAAAACCTCAAAATAGTAATAAAGAATGGCCAACTATTTAACCCAAAATAAAGACTTTGAGCGCAAAAAGCTAAGCCAGACTTCATAAAAGTTCATAGCAATTTAAACCAACTACCATTTTTAGCTATTCTGAAAAACTAGAATTCGTTAATGATGATAAACCGAAAAAACGAATGTCAGAATGGAATGCCGTTTGAGCGCAGCGAGTTTTTATTATTGTAATCCCCCCTTATACTTTATAACATGTGTCTATCAATGCATCATCCGGTTCTAACTTAAATCCACTCGGACTGCAATCATTACCATTCGGAAAGCGAGAGCAACCGCTCGGAAAGTTGCT
>JAHDHW010000147.1:11283-13637 GCA_020631105.1 Saprospiraceae bacterium
TCGGACTGCAATCATTACCATTCGGAAAGCGAGAGCAACCGCTCGGAAAGTTGCTCTGAATGGAGTAACGTCTAACCCTAATTTTAAAGTATCATTTTGAGTTTATTAAAACAATAATATTCTTTAAAAAAACTTAAATACAATTTTTCAACCTCATTAAAACGATTTATCATGAAAATGCATTTGTTATTATTCTCTGCTATTCTATTATTTTCTTTTTCTAGTTGTACTACAGATAATACCATTGAAGAAATAGAAGCCTCAACCAAAATAAAAACTTTAGATATTGGATCTATAGATGATGAGGGAAACATATCTACCCAAAAAATAGTTATTGATCCATCGCTTACATTGCCCCAAAGTGCTGCTCCTCGTAATGGAGGAAAACAAAAAATGACGGGCGACTTTACCTACGCAAGTGGTACCAGTTATGAAATTAGCGCAATAGAAAATAGCGGTGGGATACATGGAGAAACTTTAATCAATAGAAGTACCGGGGCCATCACAAAAATGGAAACCATTTGTGTATGTACAGAAGGAAATGAAGGAATCTTTGGTTCAATCGTCACCGAAATTATAGAGCCGGGCTTCCTAGAACTTGATTATATTGTTTTTTCTAAATTAATTGATAATGGAGAAGGAGGCAATGCACCAAAAGATCAAACTGGGGCTTTTTTATGGTATTATTTTGACTGGTGGAACTCTTACGATTCGGTAGAAGAATTCTTAGTTGATGTTAATTGTAGTAATTTTGCTTTGAGTTTCGGATCAAGAATTGAAATCGAAACCGGTCAAATACAAGTTGAATAGTATTATTTTGCCCTATAGAATACCAAAAGCTCAACTATTTAATGGATGGGCTTTTGGTGTTTTTGGGATATCCTCTTTTTCTAGTAAAAGATAATAAACACATTGCGAGAACTTAAAATATAAATTAACCCTCCGTTGGTTTTTGTTTCTAACGGAAACCCATTATGTTAAGTAAGAGTCTAGTGAAGTTGAAATATAAATTAACCAAAATAAAGACTTATATTTCAACAACGTTTACCAAAAATACCACCATGAAAAAAATATGCCTCCTACTCTTTTTTGCTTTTTATTCGCTGATCGTCCCTGCTCAGAATATTATTGGCGCGTGGGAAAATTATACTGAATCAGAAAACGGAGATCGATTAAGAAACATCGTCATCTTTGCCGATGGCTATCAGGTTTTAAGCACCTTCGATGCTAATACTGGAAAGTTTATCCATACTAATGGAGGCACCTGGAAATTAGATGGAGATATGATGACTGAAAAAGTAGAGTTTCATACGGACAATCCAGAGAGAGTTGGTACAGAAGTAAGTTTTAAAGTTAATATATCAGAAAACGAAATTAGTATTGTCGGAGACGAAGGAAAGTTAAGAAGAATTGATGATGGCTCACCCGGTGCTTTACAAGGCGCTTGGTTGATCTCAGGTAGAGTTCGAGATGGTGAAATGCGCATGCGCGACACGGATCGTCCCAGAAAAACCATGAAGATATTATCCGGTACCCGTTTTCAATGGATCGCCTATAATACAGAAACAAAAGAATTTTTGGGTACGGGTGGAGGCACCTACACTACTAAAGATGGAGTATATAAGGAAAACATCGAATTCTTTTCCAGAGATAATTCAAAAGCAGGAATGAGCTTGAAATTTAATTATGAGCTCATTGACGGGAATTGGCACCACTCTGGCCATTCCAGCAAAGGTGACCCCATCCATGAAGTATGGAGTATCAGAGAAAATTCATCCTTCACTGAAGAAAACAGAATCCAGGAATTGGACCTATACTGGACTGAATTAGCAAGAACAGCAAAAGAAGGGGATTACCAAGGCATGTGGTCCTTATACCATGATGACGCTGTTTTGGTTAAACCAGATACTACTATTGCTATTTCGGATGCTTTCAAATATCGATGGAAAAAAGAAATCATGGAGGTAAAAGAAGGAAAGCGAGCGAACGCATTGGAGTTTCGTTTTTCGAAGCGGACCGGAAATGAGAAAACAGCTTTTGAAAAAGGCATTTACCACTACACTTCTGTCGATACTGCAACTGGCAAAACACTTGGTGATGCCTACGTCCATTTCGAAATGCTATTTGTAAAAGTAGACAATCGCTGGGTCGCTCTAATGGAAAATCAAAAAACAGAAGCTACCCAGGAAGAATGGGAATTATTGAAATCAATAGATTAATCCGAAATTCACTTTAAATAAATCTCCAGATTTAAATCTAAAATATAAATTTTATGCGATCTCTAATCCTCCCAATTCTTCTTCTTTTCATAGGTCTTACTGTTTCAGCACAGGAAACAACCCAACCCAAAGAAA
>JAHDHW010000148.1:0-6659 GCA_020631105.1 Saprospiraceae bacterium
TCCCCTGTTCCCCTGTTCCCCTGTTCCCCTGTTCCCCTGTTCCCCTGTTCCCCTTACATCCGTTTCCCCGCCGCCAAAGGAGTCATCGGAGCTTCTTTCGGTATTCTCCCCAGTTCCTGAGGTAAGGACAAAGTATTTATTTTTGGTAACACATATTTTGCAAACAGTTTACATTCATCAAGATGCGGATAACCTGAGAAAATAAAAGCCCGAATTCCCATATCCATATAACGCTGTATTTTTGCAAGTACCTGGTCCGGATTACCGACAATGGCAGCGCCGCAACCTGAGCGTGCTCTTCCGATCCCTGTCCAAAGAAATTCTTCCGCATAACCTTCCTGATCAGCGATGTCTCGCATTTCTGCTTGACGAGCAACACCATAAGATTTTGCATCCAAGGCACGTTCTCGGATTTCTTTTCCTTGTTCTGCATCAATCTTTGACATGAGATACTTAGCATGGGCACGAGCTTCGCTCTCTGTTTCTCGAACGATTACATGAACTCTCAAACCAAAGTCCACGGTCCGGTTATAAGTTGCTGCTTGATCACTCATGTTTTTCATCAGTCCCTGAATCTTATCTTCCGTCTCCGGCCACATCAGATACACATCGCAGTGCTCTGCACAGAGGTCCACGCCGGGAGGGGAGTAACCACCAAAGTAGAGGAGGGGACCTCCGTTTTGCTGATAAGGTTTTACGGGAGCGGTATTATCAATTTTTAGATTATAAAACTGTCCACTAAAGTCAATATGATCCTGCGTCCAGCATTGCTTAAGGATTTCAATTACTTCCCGAGAGCGTTGATAGCGATCCGCAGAACTCATATCAGTACCCGGTAAATTTGAAGAAATGATATTTACGGTCAGTCTACCTTTTAGGATATGATCCAGTGTAGCGATCGCTCGCGCGAGCATCGGAGGATGAACTTCTCCGCAACGAATGGCCGCCAGAAGATTTATTTGTTGTGTCATCGGTGCTACTGCGGACGCAAAGGTCATGGTATCTTGTCCCACTTGGTAGCTGGACGGACAAAGGATGTTTCGGTAGCCCAGTTGATCAGCGGTCGTCAGGATCCGTGAAGCATTATCCCAATTACTTTTGTATTGATCACTCCGGTGTCCCAGGTAATCATCATCGCCATTACAAATCGGCGCAAACCAAGCCACTTCCGCTCCCTTTAGATGAGCCGACCTTACTTTAATATTCTCCATTAGTTTCGATTTATTTCTTAACTCCTTAACCCCTACGGTACTGGTTCCCCCTTCGACGCTTCCCACAACTCATACCATTCCTGATGGCTCAAGTTTATTTTTGTTGATTCTAAGGCCTTAGCAATCCTGGAAACCTTCGTCGTTCCAAGCACGGGAATAATACCAGCCGGATGTTTAAGTAGCCAGGCTAAGATGATCTGATCTCTTCCAGCATTATATTTTTCACAAAGTATATCACATGCCTTCTGTATACGTACCGTTTGTTCATCCGGATCATTACTAAAGATGGCACCACCACCTAAAGGTGACCAGGCGGTAGGAATGATCCTATGTTTAAGACATTGATCCAGGGTTCCATCTTCAAAAGGATTGAGATGGGTTAGAGAAATTTCAACCTGATTATTGACCAGCGGGGTAAAGCTATTCAGCAAATCAAACTGCGATGGTGTAAAATTAGACACTCCAAAATGAAGTACCTTCCCAGCTGACCTTAATGTTTCAAAGGCCTCCGCAATTTCAGATGGATCCATCAGGAAGTCAGGACGGTGAATTAACAACAAGTCCAGATAATCAGTTGATAGATTTTTTAAAGACTGTTCTGCCGAACTAATGATATGAGCCTTAGTAGAATCATAAGATTGCGTTCGAAAATCCGGTCGACGAGGCGTCGGAAGCTTGATGCCGCATTTTGTCGTAAGCTGCATTTTTTGACGAAGCTCCGGTCGTTGTTTAAGCACTTGCCCAAACTCTTCCTCCGTAGAATAATGACCATAAATATCTGCATGGTCAAAATCATTCAGCCCCATCTCCAGGCATTCTTCAATAAAGCCTTCATATTCTTTTGTGCTCATTTTTGCACCCCATTCACCAAGGCGCATGGTTCCTACAATCAGAGGAGCAAAACTGATTTGAGTATCATTTTCCTGTTTCATGCTATAAAGAAATGGAAATCGCTATTCGATTCAAAATGAATTCAAAATAATAATTCAATTGAGCCTTTTTAGTAAGCAAATCAGGATTTATTAAATTATTAATATTTAATAAAAATAAATATAAAATCAGCTAAAGTCACCAAACACAGCAGGTGGAATACGGGCACTTTTGTTTTAGATCATTCATTAAAATTGAAATATTATGACATTACCCACCATCAATCCCTTGAACAAAAAGGAAGCCCTGGGCATCCTTTTACAAGCTTTTCGGCGTAATCCTAATATTACCTGGATGGCACGAAAGGCCACAAGAAAGTACATTAAGAGTATTTGTACCCACTGTTTGGATTTAGCAAGTTCGAGAGGCGGCGCCTATTTAAGTCGCGACCGTAAAGGGGTAGTATTGGTCTATGAAAGAGGCGGTGCTTTGGACTTACGACAAAAAGTCTACGAAAGCCTTCTAAAGCTTCGCTTATTTTTTACAGCCATTCGCTGGTTTGGCCTTGGAAACATCCTTGCGCAGCAACGCGAAGTCGCACAACACAGTCCAAAGGAGCGCCATTTGTATTGCCTCATTTTAGCCGTCAATAAAAAAGAGCATTCGATGAATACCGTTGTGGAGTTAAAAGATTTTCTTTTTCACTTAAGTAAAGAAAGAGGATTACCGATTTATGCTCAAACATCACTTGAGCGTAATCAAAGGCTTTTTGAACGATACGGATTTAAAACCTATCACACGATTGAAAATAAATCTGGAAAGTATCAACTGCATTTATTAAAGAAAACTCATTAATTATGTCTGTATTACCTAAATATCAACGCGAAGGAATCTTTTATCAACGCTTGCAATCAAGCATTAAAGCTGCTCTTAAAGATCAGGGAAAAGATCGTTATGCTAATCGATTTTGGTATATCAAAGCCTGGATTTTTTTGGGGACTTATGTGCTTTCTTATGCAGCCTTGCTCAATTTTGGAGCAAATCCATTGATCCTCTTTACCTGCTATGCAGTACTGGGACTGATGACAGTACTCATTGGATTAAACATTGGTCATGATGCAGCGCATTATGCTATTTCAAAGCGCCGATGGGTCAATGATTTCTTTTTACGAGTTTTTGATTTGGTAGGAGCGAACTCTTACCTCTGGAAGATTCGACATGTACACGCGCACCATCCGTTTACTAATATTTTGGGCCATGATTTGGATATCAAGCAATCTCCGCTGGTTCGGATTTTTCCGGCTGATGAGGTAAAGTCTGTTCACCGTTGGCAGCATTATTATACTCCGATTCTATTGGTTACTTTTTATACGATGAATTGGTTGTTGATCCGGGACTTTCTGGATTTTTCGCAGAAGCAATTTGGAAATAAGCGTATCGAACGACATCCGATTAGTGCCTATGTACAGCTTGTGTTTTTTAAAGCATTATTTGTATTTAATCTGATTGTGTTACCAATGCTGATTTTACCCAATTGGTATTTGGTCATCGCTGGATTTTTTGTGATGAACGTATTTGCCGGGATGGTAATTTCTGTTGCTTTGGTCTCTGCCCATGTAGGGGATCATCAGGAGTTTCCTTTGCCGGATGAAAATGGTAACCTTCCATATTCCTGGGCCGAACATCAGTTAAAAACGACTTCTGATTTTTGTACAAATAGTCCGCTGCTTAATTTTTGTTTCGGTGGATTTAATCATCATGTATTTCATCATTTATTGCCGATGATTAATCATATCCATTATCCGAAGTTGACACCAATTCTGATTGAAGTCGCAGAAAAATACAATATGCCTTACGTCTGCGAGCAGAGTATCGGAAAAGTATTTAATTCACATTTACGTTTGTTGAAGCGGGAAGGACTGGAGCATTGGTTGACACAGGACGAGTGGTAACAATTGAGTTTAAAGAGTAAATGGGTTTACCCTAAAGGCGAAGCATCAGCGAAGTGCTTTAGGAGTGAGAAATGATTTCAAGGACAAGATCCTTTGTCAATTTTTTGCCATTGGCCCGTTTGAAAATTTCATCAAAGGAGAAACGGAAGTCACAGCCGGATTTCCAGTTGCTACAACCGTAGGCAGTTTTTCCTTTGATGACTTTACCCGTTTTACATTTAGGGCAAGTAGGTGCTATTGCGTTTTTTGATGGTTTACTTTGTTTTTGACTAGAGGGTAATGATTTAGGTTCAAAAACGATTTTCATGTCTGTGTCAAAGCGCAATAGCCCTTCTGTCTTTTTTCCATCGGAGAGGAAACCCTTGAGATTTATAGTACTGCCACGTTGAAACAAACGGAGTATTTGTTTCTCCGGGATTTTCTTCTCCATAAATTTAAATGGCAATCTAAAGGCACATCCTTCCTGGTATCGACTACAACCGAAGGCAGTATTACCTTTCAATACTTTACCTTGATTACACTTGGGACAAGGTCGGCCTTGTAATATTTTACTTGCAGGAGCTTTCTTTGTTCTTGGCTTTTTCGTAGCCGGGCTCGGCGGAGCAATCCTTCGAACCGTATTATCCATACGTACTTCCTGTACCAGTTTATCAACCATTTCATTCATCTCCTTGATAAACTGAACTACAGAATATTCTCCATCTTCAATTTGTCGAAGCTTACGTTCCCAATGTCCGGTGAGTTCAGCAGACTTGAGCAATTCATTCTTAATCGTATCAATTAATTGTACGCCGGTGATAGTCGCATGGATTTGTTTTTTTACTCGCTTGATATACTTACGCTGAAACAGGGTCTCTATAATATTTGCACGGGTACTCGGACGTCCAATACCATTTGCTTTCATCAGTGCACGAAGGGCTTCGTCGTCCACCTTTTTTCCGGCAGTCTCCATTCCTCTGAGCAGGGTTGCTTCTGTAAAGTACTTTGGAGGCTTTGTCATTTTCTCTTGCAAGGTAGGTTCGTGAGGACCACTTTCTCCCTGTACAAAATTTGGAAGAAACTTTTCATTTTTGTCATCAACATCATCATTCGAACCAGCGCCTTGGCTTTTCTTTGGAGGCTTGGGGTATAAGACACGCCATCCCTGGTCGAGGATTTCTTTTCCGGTAGCTTTGAATTTTAAATCTTCTACTTCACCAATTACCGTATTATTACTAACGATACAATCCGGATAAAAGGCAGCGATAAACCTTCGGGTAATCGCATCGTAGACATTTTGTTCCATCAGCGAAAGACTCAATTGTACACCCGTTGGAATGATCGCATGGTGATCCGTAACCTTATTATTATTGAATACTTTGGAAGATTTTCGGATGGCTTTGCCCAAAAGAGACTGCGTAAATTGCTGATAATTCGTAAGCTGTTGTAATATGCCGGGAATCTTAGGGTAGATATCATTGGGCAGATACGTAGTATCGACTCTTGGGTAGGTGACGACTTTTTTCTCGTAGAGCGCCTGGACTAGCTTTAGCGTTTGATCCGCAGAATAAGAAAAACGTTTATTGCAGTGTACCTGTAGACTGGTCAAGTCAAAAAGACTGGGAGGTAGCTCTTTACCTTTTTTCTTGGTAAACGAAAGAATCGTAAAGTCCTTGCCATTTATTTTCTTGAGTAATTCTTCACCGTCGATTTTTTTGGTAAATCTTCCTTTCTCATAATGGAAGTCGACTTCCCGATAGATCGTATGTAATTCCCAATAAGGTTCAGGCTTAAAGTTTTCAATGGATTTCTGTCGCTCTACGATCATGGCAAGGGTCGGCGTTTGCACGCGACCAATCGAAAGTAATTGCTTGAAGCCTCCGTACCGAAGCGTATAAAGACGAGTGGCATTCATTCCCAATAGCCAGTCTCCGATTGCTCTGGAGAATCCTGCGTAGTATAAATTGTCAAATTGACTAGCAGGTTTTAAATCCTGAAAACCTGCCACAATTGCCTGATTGGTCAAAGAAGAAATCCAGAGTCGTTCGACGGGGCCTTTGTATTTAGCCTGTTGCAAAACCCAACGTTGAATCAGTTCCCCCTCTTGTCCTGCATCCCCACAATTAATGACCAAAGAAGCATCCTTGAGTAATTTTTTTATGATGCCAAATTGCTTTTTGACCCCTTTGTTACCAATGAGTTTGGTTTCAAACTTTGGCGGCAACATAGGGAGTCCGTTGAGGTCCCATTTCTTCCAATGACTGTGATAATCATGTGGTTCCTTAAGTGTACAAAAATGTCCGAAGGTCCAGGTTACCGCATATCCATTACCTTCCAGGTAACCATCTTTCCGGCTATTGGCTCCAAGTACTTTGGCGATCTCTCGACCAACACTGGGCTTTTCGGCAATGCAAACTTTCATAAAAGTGAAGGTAGGAATTTTAGCGTAATCTGCTGAAAGGGATAGTGACAATTTTATATCCCACCTTTTGGGAAGTGGGCTTCTGAAATGCCTTAATTCAACTTGTTGTTTTTTAGAAAGTTTTAGTTTGATTGTATTTCCTTATATTTATACTACCTGAAAAGGGAAATAGCAGACGCAAATTACTTCTAAGCAAAACGAACCATCATGAAAAAGTTATTAAAG
>JAHDHW010000148.1:6759-13597 GCA_020631105.1 Saprospiraceae bacterium
AGCAGACGCAAATTACTTCTAAGCAAAACGAACCATCATGAAAAAGTTATTAAAGTTTACCGCACTTATTTTGTTATGCCTTATAGCCGCTGGATTTGTATGGTGGAAAGCAGCAGATTACCAAGTCTATGAAGATCGTCCAATCGTACCCTTAGAGGAATACGTTGATTTGGAAGAGGATTTTCAAAAGCTTTTTCAATTAGCACAAGACGGGGAGACCATTGAATTACCTGAGGGGCGCTTCAAGTTTTCAAAGTCTCTGATACTCGATGGCAAAAATAATATTACCGTAAAAGGTGCCGGTATGAACAAAACCTATCTTTCTTTTAAGGGACAAAAAGAAGGGGCAGAAGGAATACGAGTTGCGAATGGGAAAAACATTGTTCTCGAAGACTTTACAATTCAGGATGCTATCGGCGATAATATCAAAACGATCTATGTAGATACCCTGACTTTTAGAAATATCAGGACAGAATGGACGGATGTACCCAATGACAAACTCGGAGCTTACGGTATTTATCCGGTAATCTGCAAGAATGTACTCATCGAAAAATGCGAAGCATTACGAGGATCTGACTCCGGAATATATGTTGGTCAGTCTTCCAATATTGTGATTCGGGATAATAAGGCAATGGAAAATGTTTGTGGGATTAATATCGAGAATTCTGGCAACGTCGATGTTTATAATAATGAGACATATCATAACACTTGTGGGATTACCATTCTGGATATCCCTGGACTGACCCGCTATATGGATAGTGTAAAAGTGCATCATAATAAAGTCTATGATAATACACTTTATAATTTTGCACCAGCAGGAAACGTAGCAGCCTCTACAATGCCTGGAACGGGTATTACCATTTGGTCTGCAAAAAACCTGGAAGTTTATGAAAATGAAATTTTAGAGCATCCTTTTCCGGTGGTTATTGTGAGCTTTTTGAGTACCTACAAATTTTCTCAGGATAATACATTTGTACCTATTGCGGAATCGGAACTGGCCCGAATGGCCTCTAGTAGCGAAGAAGAAGCGAGCTTACGAGAAGATGCTATTAATGAGGAATACCAACGGGATGAAAACTACGTACCTTATAATCATTCCTTAAGTTTTAGAGATAATACCTGGTCATTTGGAAGTTTCCGAAAGAAGTTACAAACAAAAGACGGATCATTGATTACACTTGGCTTAGGAGCTAAGAATGCGCACATTTATTACGATGGAGTACCGCATCCAGAAATGAATACCTTATGTCTCGGAGCAAACAATCCTTTGATTGTAGCCAATCTGGATATGTTGAATGATTATAAAGGACTATGCATTGAAGAAGAAACTTTTCACTGTGATCAGGAATCACCTTTGAGTACAAAATAAGATTCACTTAAATTAACCCCTTTGAAGCTAATGAAGATTACAGTAATTGTAAGTTGGCTATTGCTTTCCGTTTTTCTTTTGCTGGCTTGTCGGCAGGAAGTAAAAGAAGTAAAGACCAATAACACCGCTACTGATGTAGCTGCGGCCAGGGCCTTGTTACAAAAGCAATCGAATGATAAAACTGTCGAATTCGGCAAAGAGAAATTATCAGAATATGGTTTTTTTGTCGGGACACTTAATGAGTTGATACCTGCCGAAGGTATTCTTCCCTATGACTTAAACACGCCACTTTTTTCTGACTATGCCCATAAGTCCCGCTTTTTCAAATTACCGGAAGGCACAAGTATTACTTACCAGGAAAAAGAGGTGCTGGACTTTCCGGTAGGAACCTACCTCATCAAAAACTTCTTTTATTTTAATGACGAACGGGACCCTGAAAAGGGGCGGCAAATTATCGAGACCCGTTTGATGCTGAGAACGGAAGAAGAATGGAAAACCTTACCTTCTTACATTTGGAATGAAGACCAGACCGAAGCGTTTCTGACCGTTGAAGGTGGTTCAAGAAATGTGATCTGGCTGAATGAATCAGGTAAAGTCACACAGTTGGATTATAGCATTCCTTCACAAGTCTTATGCAAAAGCTGTCATGTGAAAAATAATAAACTGATGCCTATCGGCCCCAAAGCTCGGCAACTAAATGGAGACTACGCGTTCGAATCAGGCACTAAAAATCAACTGCAACATTATGCTGATCTTGGTATCTTAAATGCATTACCCAAGCTTTCTGATATCCTTAAATCTCCGGTTTGGGATGACCCGAGTACTGGCTCGCTCCATCAAAGAGCATTGGCTTATTTGGATATGAACTGTGCACATTGTCACAACCCGGAAGGGCCAGGGAATACTTCCGCACTTCACCTGTCTGAATTAGAGACGGATGAATTTAGTTTGGGGATTAATAAGCATCCAATTGCTGCTGGCAAAGGCACCGGAGGGCGTCCTTTTGATATTGTCAAAGGTCAACCTGAGCAATCCATCTTAGTCTATCGAATGGAGAGTACGAACCCCGGAGAAATGATGCCGGAAGTTGCGCGCAAATTAGTCCACCAGGAAGGAGTGGAACTCGTAAAGGAATGGATCAAGAGTATGTAGTCTCAATAGGCTGGAAAGAGGGATTGATGTACCATAAGGTTTGATTACTACAGCCAATTAAGGAGGCATCGCAAGGAAATTATTTTTTATTCGCTGATTTCCAACTCTGATCAAGGCTGACCGCTTCCCGGATTAATTTTACAATTGCTTTCTCATCAATGTCTTCAGGGGATTGATAAATCTTATAATAGATTCGTTTGTTGTCTCCTTTGTCCAGATAGTTATCCTCGTCTTTTAAAAATTTGCCATACCAAAAGCCCAGAAGTACCCCTTTTGCAATACCGCCTCGCGGTATACTTGCTGGCCATACCAGGCAAATGCCTTTGTGCCCATAGAAGTAAGGAACATTATAAGATATTTTCTCCTTGCAGTATTCCGGAAGGTTTTCAGAAACAATTTGACGGAGTATGTCCAAAAGAATAATCTCTTCTTCCGGCAACATCTCATAAAGATCTGCTAAAGACTTTATCTTGAGGGATGACTTCGGAGGCATATTATTTTAAAGAATGAAGGTTATAAAATCTAATCCTCACTTTTGTCAATATAATATTGACTTAAGGTTTGAGCGACCAGTTCTTTATAACTTCGCCCGATGGTCAGGGTGCGATTAGCCAATTCGATCTCTGTAGCAGAGTAGGCCTTTATCTTTCGGATAGATACCACATAAGATCGGTGTATCCTTAGGAAGTTATGTTCCTGAAACAGCGATTCAATATCTCCGATTTGTACCCGGGTGACGAGTTCGTCATCAGAGGTGTAAATCTTAGAATAATCCTTTAAACTCTCCACGTAATGAATGTCATCAACGAATACCTTGACCATTTTACGATTCACATTGAAAAAGTGATAAGGCCTTTGATTCGCAGCAGAAACCGCAGGTGTTTTATTCGTTGAAGGAATTCGTTTGCGTTTTAATTTATTTACGGCCTTCAGAAAACGAGGAAACTCAATAGGCTTGAGCAAATAATCAATCACGTCCTCTTCAAAAGCATCCAGTGCATACTCATGATAAGCCGTAGTCAGAATAGTTTGCGGTTTTTGTTCCAGCACTTTTAGAAACTCCAAACCTTTTAATTTCGGCAAATGAATATCCAAAAAGATCACATCGATCTCTTCATTATTCATTCGTTCCATAGCAAAGATTGCATCCTTGCATATACCCTTTAAATCAAGAAACGAAACCTGTTGAACATAATCCTCCAGCACTTCCGCCGCTAAAGGTTCGTCTTCGATTATCAGACAACTGAGTTTTTGGTTACTGGTCATATTGGTTCAAATCTATTGCTAAATCAATGGTGTACTTTTCTTTTTCCGGGAGGATCTTAAGTTGATAGGCTCGGTCGTAGACCAGGTCCAATTGTCGTTTGACATTTCGAAGGCCAATCCCGTTGGTATTCACGGGAGGATCATCCTCATCCTTCGAGTTTTGGATGTTGAACTTTAAAGCTCCGTTTTCTAGCTTGAGATCGAGATGGATATAAGTATCAAAACGACTCTCACTGACGCCATGCTTAAATGCATTCTCTACGAAAGGTAAAAGAATAAGCGGGGCAATCTGTTGATCTTCATTATCAATTTCTTTGTTGAATTTGATGTTCAATCGTTCATCATACCGGAGTCTTTCCAGTTGGATGTAATCTTCAATAATTTTGAGTTCACTCTTGACCGGGATCAATGGGGCACTGCATTCGTAAAGAATATAGCGCATGATGTTCGAGAGCTTAAGGATGGAAGGTGCGGTATTCGCATCCTGTTTACGAGCCAAGCCATATAGGTTGTTCAAGGTGTTGAACAAGAAATGAGGATTAGTTTGCGCTTTCAGGAAGTTGAGTTCGGATGCCAGCTTCTCTTTCTCCAAAGTTTGTTCTTTTTCCTGAGTAGCAATACTCCCCATCAATAACTTTACACTTGCCGCAAGACCAACCGCAGGTAGAATATCCAGCAGGGTATACAGCATTCGCTTTAAACTGTAGACATTAAAATCGGTAGTCTCTCCATAGACAATATAAGAAACGGGGGCAACCAATGAACGGTGCCCGATCAGACACAGCACGATGATCCCAATAAAACTAATTGCAAACTTGCCGTACTTCTTTTTCTTAAAAAAGGTCGGAATCGAATAATAGAACAAAAAGTAAAAGGGAATAATCTTCCAGGGAAATAAGGCCACCTCTCCCAGAAAGTATCGGAAGAAACGCTCAACCGGAGGAATCGCCAGAGCTGATGGCGGAGCAAAGAGAAACTTCGTCACCACGTAGAGCAAAATAAACGATAGCCAAAAGATAATGTGCTGTAAAATGCGCTTAGACATGCCCCAAAGTTGCGGAATTTTGTCCGAATTGTCAGCAACTTAAGATGTAGGACTGCTTTTTTCGACCGAATGACACTTGAAACACGAAGTATGGCTATTGTCTCAATAGTTCAACTGTCTATCTGCTAAAGGCTGTTTTCCGACGTAGGCCCGTGTATATGTTAAGTGAGCTGGCCATATTCGTAGATCGTTCACTTAAAAAAGAGACTATGAAAAATAAGCATTACAATCTTCTCGTGTTTTTATTGCCCTTGATCTTCCACACTAATTTATCTGCGCAGCAGTTTATCTTAGCAGATGGTCCCGTGACCTCAGTGCTCTCAGATAGTCGAAGTGCAAATTTTATTGACCTGAATAATGACAACTGGGAAGACATCTATATTTCAAATGGTCTTTCAACCGGACAAGCTGATTTGCTCTATCTAAATGATGGGACCGGAAATTTTACGCAGGTCACGAACATGGCCGTTACTCAGGCAATTAACCCCTCAGATGGCGCCAGTTTCGTCGATTATAATAATGACAGCTATCTGGATGGCGTCATTACCAGTTGGCATAATGCCGAAGATCTTTTGTATATCAATAATGGGGATGGACAGTTGATTTATAACGAAGATGCTGGAATCGTAGCGGGCTCTTATGCAGAAACTGCTGCCTTTGGAGATTACGATAATGATGGCTGGCTGGATTTGTATATCACAAATAGTGGTGGTAATAACAAAAATTACCTCTATCGAAATACTCAAGACGGAAAATTTGAACGCATACAAAATCAGATATTGGTCAATGATGGAAAATTAAGTCGTGGAGTAATCTGGGGTGATTTTAACCTGGATGGGCACCTTGATTTATTTGTGGTGAATGAAGGAAACGGCAGTAATGATCTTTTTCTGGGACAAGGAGAGGGGAACTATTCAAAAGTAACCGAGGGAAGTTTGGTGACCAGCCAACGCAGTACCATGACGGCCTCCTGGGGTGATATTGATAATGATGGGGACTTTGATGCCTTTATCGGAAACGCTGGTTTTTTCGTAACACAGCAAAATCAACTATTTATAAATGAGGGCAATGAATTTGTTGAAGTGACCGAAGGAGATTTGGTCCAAACGGACAATTGTACTTTTGGATCTTCCTTTGGAGATTATGATAATGACGGTGACCTCGATTTGTTGATCGCCAACGGTTTTTGTTCTACGAACTTAAGTAATGCTTTATATGCAAATCAGGGAGATGGTACCTTTGCGGATTCTTCTCATTTACTCAGTTCCAATCCTGCCGTCTGTTCCTTTGGCGTAGCCTGGGGAGATATCAATAATGATGGATTTTTAGATTTACTATCCGCAAACTGCAGAAACAATTCTGCCGGTGCGCAGCAAAATAATACGCTGCTAGTAAACCAGGGGAACGAGAATCACTGGTTGAAAGTAAAGCTGGAAGGGCTACAATCCAATCGAAATGGAGTAGGGGCGATTATTCGGATTAAAGCCACCATTAATGGAGAATCCATCTGGCAAATGCGAGAGGTACGCTCCCAAACGGGCTATGCCGGACAGAATAGTTTGATTGCGCATTTTGGTTTAGGATCAAGCACCATCGTTGATAGTTTAATAGTGGACTGGCCATCCGGTGTACAACAAGTTATGCTTGCTTTGCCGGTAGATCAGCGAATAGATATAATGGAAGACCTGGTGGATGCTATTCGTCCCGGGCCAAACAATGCCTTTGATTTTTCGGTTTTTCCAAATCCATTAGCAAAGCAAACCAATGAAATAACCATTCAACTCCCGACTGATTTACAATCTGATAGCGTTCAGGTACAACTCTTAAATCAGCGAGGTCAATTAATTGGTTCCCAAGAGTACGATGCACAGAATTATAATCATTCGCTGACTTTCCCGATTAACATCGGATCAAACGCTGATCAACATTTAGCTGCTGGAATTTATTTATTGCTGGTCAAAACAGAAAAGGGTAGTGCAACTAAGAAATTGGTCATCCATTAAAAA
>JAHDHW010000012.1:0-25242 GCA_020631105.1 Saprospiraceae bacterium
ACTTTTGTACGCATTAGTAGCAGTGGAACAGTGGAACAGTGGAGCAGAGTAGCAGTATAATAGTGTAACAGGGGGACGATTGAATTGTCCGGATATCTAACCTCCTCCTGTTATACTACTCATTTTTTAACCCCGTAACCAAATGACCAATGCCTTACTATCAACACCTCCGAAAAAGCCCCGAAGCGGAACAAATCCGAACGGTAGATGGATTACTCCGGCTCAAAACTGCCTTAGCGAATGAAATCCCTAAGAAAACGGTATCCGAAAATTTATTAATTGCCACCTGGAACATCCGGGAATTTGACAGTAATAACTATGGGATGCGATCGCAGGAAGCCTTGTACTACATCGCTGAAATCCTGGATCATTTTGATCTGGTTGCCATCCAGGAAGTCAATCAAAATCTTTATGCACTCGAAAGGGTAAAAATGATTTTAGGCTTTGCCTACAAAGTCGTTTTCTCCGATGTCACTGAAGGCAGCTCCGGAAACAATGAGCGTTTAGCCTTCCTCTACGACTCCCGAAAATTATCCTTCACGGGATTAGCGGGTGAGATCGTTGTTCCGCCAGTAAAAGAAACAACACCTGAAGGAGAAAAAATATACAATCCATCAACGCAACTTGCTCGTACACCTCTTGTACTAGGATTACGAACGGCCTGGTTTAAATTTTCAATTTCTACTGTGCATATCATTTATGGGTCAGGGGTAAATGACGAACCAAGACGAGTAAAGGAAATACAAATACTTTCTGATTTTTTAGCGGCGAGAGTAGACGATAAAAATTCGCATACACGTAATATGATTCTCCTTGGAGACTTCAACATTTTCAAGCCAAGTAATCAAACCTTTCAGGAGATTGCAAAAAACTTTACCATTCCGGAAGCTTTGCAAGACTTACCAACTAATATTCCTCAAAATAAATTTTACGATCAGATTGCCTTCCGTGGGGATGTCCCCTCTGCTGAAATCCGTGGTGGTGTATTCAACTTTTATGATCATGTATATCGCCTGGAGGATGAACTATCCTATGCCGATCTTATGCCAGCCACCTATCACAACAAAACGGAAGCTGATAAAAAAACGCGGTACTATAAGACTTTCTGGAGAACCCATCAAATGTCCGACCACCTTCCTATGTGGATGGAATTAAAAATTGACTTCAGTACTGATTACCTAAATAATTTAAAAGATGGGATTATCTCGGACGACGAAGATGTACTTCCGAGTATGCCCTTGAATTTTTAGAGTTTATCACAATCCTTTGAGGATAGATTGAGCTTCATCATAATGTACTTCATTCGGCTGGATAGATTCCAGAATGGTCTGCGCATTACGGGCATCGCTTTGCTTGAGGAATATCATAGCGAGGTACCACTGCGCTTTTTCACGATATGGTGTAGCATCAATAACGGAGAAGGTTTGTTTAGCCTTTTCGATTTCTCCGAGTTCAGTTTGACATATCCCAAGTGCTAATTGGACACTTTGATTAGTTGGTTCTTCCGCCAAAACACTCCGTAACAATCGAATGGTTTCAGTATAGTCCTTTTTTTGAAAAGCTGCCTGGGCCATTGCCAGGGCCGGAGCTAAGGAATCTTTATTCGCCACCATCAAATCCAGTTGAGGTTGATAGTAATGTTCATATAGATCAACAGCAGATCGATTGGTCCGTGTTGCCACCAGATATATCCCCGTACCGACAGCAAGCGCAATCAATATGGCTCCGATCCAACGTATAATCAATGTTTTCTTTTTCTTTGTAAGTGGCATAAGCTAAATTCAAATCCAAAATACTAAAAAACATGCGTCTAGAAAAAGTAATTTATTATATCGCTACAGCAGTGATGTCTCTCGTTTTTTTATTTTCGGCTTATATGTATCTAACCAAGCACGAAATGGTTGTTGGATTTTACGACCAATTAGGCTTTCCTTCGTGGATGATTTACCCTTCGGCCATTGCTAAAATCCTCGGAGTCATTGCCATTTGGAGTCGCCTTTCTAACTTTATAAAAGAATGGGCCTATGCTGGTTTTTTCTTTGATGCCGCAATGGCATTCACCGCGCATACCATTGCGGAAGACGGTGGCAGTCTATTTTCGATTATAGCGCTTGTGAGTCTGGTAATTTCGCGTTTTATGGAATGGCGAATATTTGGTTCCCTAAAAATGCAAAAGGATTAACATCTAGAAAAACTTTTGCACTCCTATGGTTGGAATGACGGTACGACCGGTAGTGGTTTCATCCGGGTAACTAATATTCTGCATTTCCAGGTATTGTACTAATAGCTCGAGGTGCCAGTTATTTTTAAATCCAATATCCACTCCTGGCCCTAGTGCAAAATTAAATAGCACTCCATTATAGTCGGGATAAAAACTACTAAAAGGGTCAACGTATTCGTCGTATTCGATATAACCTAATCCGGCATTCACATCAAGGAATAGTTTAAATCTTTTTTTAGTAAGGTACTTTCGAATGTATACATTCATTCCGGCGGAGGTATTCGTCTCACTGTAAAATTCAACTTTACCATAAAAAGGACGTAGACCAAACACCAAACTTGGAGAGTGATACCAGCCAACATTTCCGTAAAAAGCATAACCTCTTAAACCACTGGCGAAACCGTCGTCCATATAAAAAATAGGAAGTCCGGAAAATCCTACCTGCATCCGTGGACCATTACTTGTCTCTTGTGCATCAGCGGTGTAAACTCCGAGTAATAAAAAAAGTACAATCAGCGGAGTGATACTCCTTAGCAAAAGATTAGTTCGTTTTAAATTTTTCATAGCTATTATAAAATTTGATTACTTAAATTTTCAACTGGGCGATCAATGCTTCATATTCTTCGGGGTGATTTACGTTTTGTAATTTTTCTGCTTGTGAAGATTTCACTAACTCGATATCAGAATTAATCAGCATCTTCCGAGGACAGGAGTAACCTTGCGCTAAAAACTGAAGCAAAGTTGGATAGCTGCGGGGCTCCCAAATTGTCATTAATGGATCCGGAAAGTCCGTAGCCGGATTTAAAAAAGCGGTTGCTTGCTTTGAAGCATTACGGTGCTCAACCAGTTCTTGCACAAACTCTTTATCTGCCAAAGGCAAATCCACCGCCATGATTAGCCAAGCAGCATTGGGGTGCTCGCGAAAAGCACTCGTTATTGCCCCAAAGGGACCAAGTCCGACAAAACTATCTGGAATTAAATTAAACTCCTGTAGTTTATCTTGTTGATCAGGACGACATGAAACAAATACGGCTTCACAAATCTCCGAAAGCAAATTATTAACAACCGATACTTGTGGCGCTCCGTGGTAATTTAGCCAGGCTTTATCTTTCCCCATTCGCTGGCTTTTACCGCCGGCTAAAACCAACCCATATAAAGGAGCTACAAAAGCTTCCATTAGTTGTATGACCCAAGCTGTAATTTGCTCATAATCCGTTAGCGAAAAACTTGGCAGTGACGCCCAATTCGGAATTTCTTCTTTTAAAAAATCATAAACTTCCGTTTCCCCTTCTGCAAACAAAAAAGCTTTGACATCCGTCAAACGATCCAATTTACGTCCTAAGGATTCTTTCTTTTTCGAATCAATCACTACAATCTGTTGCTTTGCCTTAAAGTGGTTTCCATTAACCAAGACTGCATCCTGCGCATTAAACCATTGTCGATACTGAAAAGTATCAAAAGTGTTTCGAGTATCGAATCGATGAAAATCGATCATATCCGTATATGTAGTCACAGGAGAACTTGCAGCTTCTTCTGCAGCAAGCTCATCATGCGCTTTATGTGAAGCATCAACGTAAGCAAGATTATATTTCTTCCCAAGTGACTCTATAATCGCTGCGCTCAATTTTTGGATAGCGCCACAATTCGTCCCAAGTATGGCCCATTCCTGGCGACCGAAATTTCCGTAATTTGGTCGACTTAGCTTAGCGTGTTTTTGATGTTTTTTCATCTCTGTTTTTTGACTATAATAGTAAAAGGCCTATTGACTGATAATTGTTTTGCTTATTCCTCCAGTAAAAAATCTGACTTCCCTCCAGTCTTCTTTAGCAAACGAGTTTCCTTTATAACGATATGATGAGAGAAAGCCTTGCACATGTCATAAATTGTTAAGGCCGCAACACTCGCCCCTGTAAGTGCTTCCATCTCTACCCCAGTCTTTGAGGTAATACTTGCTTCACATTCAATCACTACTTCTTTTTTATCATTGAGCTGAATACGAACCTGGCAATTATCCAATCCTATCGGATGACAAAGTGGTATAAGTTCACTCGTCTTTTTCGAAGCCATCACACCAGCTATAATCGCGGTTTGAAAAACTGGACCCTTTTTGGTTTGGATATCATCATTCTCAAATTGAGCTAAAATAATATCATCCAGGATTACAATACTTCTGGCAATTGCAACACGTTTTGTCGCCTGCTTACCACCAACATTTACCATTGATGGATTCCCTTGTTGATCTAGGTGGGTAAATTTATTTTCCATTTTACAAAGTTAAAAGCTTATTAGCAGAAAGCTTATATTCGCTCAACAAAATTAATACATGACTACGATCGAACTCATCGCCAGTGTTTTCTTACTGGTTTGCGTGTGGTTATCCGCAAAGCGAAATATCTGGACCTGGCCAACCGGGATTATAGGTGTCAGCATATTCTTTTACATCTGCTATGCTTCGCAACTCTATGCTGATATGTGGCTACAAATAGTATTTCTGGCTCAAAGTGTTTACGGTTGGTACTTTTGGATAAACGGTACGTCTAAAGATCAGGGCAATGTTCCAATTCGGAAATTAAACCTCCGAGAACAAACTTTAGGATTAACAGCTCTAACCTTTTTAATTATTCTAGTGGGGTACCTCTCTGATCAATACACGGACACTGACGTGCCCTACCTGGATGCAATGGTCGCTTCGATAAGCCTCATTGCTAACATATTACTTGCCAGAAAAGTAATTGACAACTGGGTACTCTGGATTATTGCTGATGTATTTTATATTGGACTATTTTATTACAAAGAATTATATGTCACCTCGGGGCTTTACGTTATTTTTCTCGTGATTTCAATTAGTGGCTTACTTCAATGGCAAAAAGAATGGCGATTACAAGAGGCTTAGTATTGGGTAAGTTTATGCCGCTGCATGCCGGGCATATTCACTTGATTGAGTCTGCAGCAAAGCAGGTAGACGAGTTGACTATTTTAGTTTGTTCTATTCCCTCGGAGCCGATCCCCGGTGCGCTGCGATACTATTGGATGAAGGAACAGTTTCCAAAGTTGAGGGTACTTCACATAACCGATCAAAATCCACAAGAACCTTCGGAGCATAAGTTCTTCTGGGAAATCTGGAAAGATACGATCTTGAGAAATTGCCCGCAGGGCATTGATAAAGTTTTCACTTCCGAAGAATATGGTGATCCTTTAGCGGCATGTCTTGGAGCAGAACATGTACTGATTGATCTGGAGCGAATCAACTTTCCCGTGTCAGGTACCGCTATTCGAAATGCGCCTTTTCAAAACTGGGTTTTCATTCCTAAAGCTGTTCGGCCTTATTTTATCAAACGTGTTGTACTCACCGGCCCAGAGTCGGTTGGTAAATCCGTTTTGGCAAAAGATCTGGCTGTGCATTTCCAAACGAATTACGTAGAAGAATACGGTCGTACCTATTGTGAGCAAGTAAGTAACACAGATTTAAGCCCTTTAGATTTTGCGCATATTGCTGCGGGGCAGTTGACCTTAGAAGATCAGGCTGCACGGGACTCCAACAAAATACTTTTTTGTGATACGGATTTGATCGTCACCCAAATCTGGGCAGAAGTTTTCATTGGTAATGCGCCACAATGGCTTTATGAGATGAATCATTTGCGGCGCTATGATTTGTTTTTATTACTCAAACCAGATATCCCCTGGGTAGACGATGGTACTCGTGCTTATGAAGATATACGCCCGTGGCAATTTGAACGGCTACGGGAAGAGCTTGAAAGCCGCAATCTTCCGTACCGGATTGTTGAGGGCGACTTTGCAGAGCGGAGAGCGTCAGCGATCGCAATCATTGATGAGCTCCTGCAAGGAGCGTAATCAGCGAATAAAAAAAAATCCGGAGTAGTAGTTACTACCCCGGATAATATGTGTTGAACACATTAATTGTGTGTTAAAATCACTGTAGAATCAGCACCTCTGTATAAACATTCATATCCTCTCCTACTACTCTAATCAGATACGTTCCGGCTGCTAAATTTTTGCGCTCGAAAAGTACGCTTTCAGCATTTACATCCGGCAAATGCATGACCTGATTTCCTGTCATGTTGTACACATCAATGGAACGCATAATTATTGGAATCTCCAACTCATCAACAATCTGAAGGCTCGTCGTATTCATTGCTGGATTCGGGTAAATCATTAATGATTTTTCCAATAAGCCAGTGGTTTCTTCTGCTTCATTCTGAATGGTATTTATAACGGTATTCGTACGAATGGCTTCGTTAGCATCAAAGAAAATATCCGCAAAGTTATAAATGTCCGTTCCTTCTTCGAGATCAGCCTTCGGCTTAATCTTGAAGTATACATACCCATGACTTTCAACTTCATTCGTCGTACTATCCGGTAGATTAATATTATCAAATGTCCACACCAGTGTTCGATCATCTTGCACTTCAAATCGGTAAGCATGACTTACCACTCCTAACTCCAGGGTTGTCATATCTAAATGCTCTGGCAACTGATCAACAACTCGTACGGTGGCTGCAGAAGCATTACCAACATTCTGGAATCGGATACGATAGACCAGTTCTTCATCTGAGGTGATTTTCCCTTCCGGAGTTACAGCAATATCATTCGGATCAAAAGATCCTACCGCTTCTTCCGAAGAGGAATCCTGGTTGTTTACTATAATAGTTTCTGTTTGATCAGAAGATATAGAAGCCTCCATAGTAATCATCGTTCCGATAGGCGTCGCTGCATCAACAAGGCTAGTAAGGTAGATCGTAACACTCTCTCCAATTTCCAAGGTACCTACGTTCCAGGTAATGGTATCATTAGCATATGATTCGTAAGGAATAGAACTATCCAGGATATCAATATAAGAGTCATGTGTAAACGTCAGTACTGTATTCGTGGTAGCCTCTGTACCATTATTGGTATAGGTTACTGCTACTAGGTTTTCTTCTCCGATTCTATGCGGTGTATTTGTAATCTCAACTCCTAAATCGGCTTCTGGATTTATCGGACTATATGCGAAATCATAGCCACAATACTCTTGTCCCATTGACACTACTGTTACGGAATGACTTACTGTACAATCTTGCGCCCATTGTGCATCGGCATTCGGTGCTACCGTATACGTATCAGGTTCTACATAGATTACATAGGCTCCGGTATCATTCGTCGTCACTACGTGATCACCGGGTTGGATCGTAATCTCCATATTCGCCAAGCCTATCTCCCCTGCATCCTGTACACAGTTATTATTGGCATCGTGATAAGCAACTCCACATATCTTACCTCCTGCATCCTCTACAATCAAGATACAATTATTGATGGACTGATTAGCTAATCGTTGCACATAGCCTGACGGCCATTCTACAATGATAGAATCTACCGTAGTTGCATCTCCTAATCCGAAGATGTTTTTCATATCATTTTGTCCACTTGTTCCTCCACCCGTCTGGCTCGAAACCTCACGTAATTGCCATACATCCTGTCCGTAGATATTTGCTTTGACTTTCACCTTGGCACCAATAGCTGCCTTATTAGAATTGGATCCTTCGAGGACCACACAAACTTTACCCTGACACTCTCCTCTTTCGTTCAGATATGCATCGTTTTGATTAACTGCCCGATTTGCGACAATCAAATCTAAATCTAAATCATTATCAATATCTGCCCATGAAGCTCCAAAAGAATATCCTTGAGCTTCTGTAATGGAGTTTGTCAATTTTGTAAAGGTGCCATCGCCATTATTTGAGTAAAGGAAGTTATGCTGACCTGCATCATTCCCGGCGAATAAATCAAGGTCCCCGTCGTTATCAAAATCTCCCCAGGCAGAACCATGCGTATGTCCAGCATCATTTACGATATCTCCGGAAGTAACTTTGGTAAAGGTGCCGTTACCATTATTGGTATAAAGGAAATTATTTTGATTAGCCGCATTGGCTACGAACAGGTCAAGATATCCGTCATTATTATAATCTCCCCAACTTGCACCTACTGAATATCCACCGTCGTTTACGATATCTCCGGAGGTAATTTTTTCAAAATTACCATTACCCAGGTTTTTGTATAGGCTATTGTTCTCATGCTCAAGGTTAGCGATAAATAAATCGATTAGACCATCATTATTATAATCTCCCCACACTCCGCTAATGGAAGAACTATTTTCTAAGGTAATTGAAGCGGTGGTTACTGCTTCGAAGGTACCGTCACCATTATTATGGTATAGTTTATTAAACTTAGTTGAGAAGTAATCCGCTACAAACATGTCAAGAAATCCATCATTATCATAATCTGCCCAGGCAGGTCCATGAGAATAGCCAGTATACGATACAATCGGGTCATTAGCGATTTTGGTAAAGGTACCATCGCCATTATTTCGATATAAGAAATTTGCACTACCAATCGAGTTCGCTACATAAAGATCTAAGTAACCATCATTATTATAATCTCCCCAGGTTGCACCAGTTGACAAGGCCTGATCCGTAGCAATCGCTCCGGTAGTAACTTTGGTAAAGGTACCATCACCATCATTTTTGTAAAGGCGATTAGGGTAATCAACTCGATTATCAACTACAAATAAATCGACAAAACCATCATTATCATAATCTCCCCAGGCTGTCCCCCAATCATCTCCTTCATCACTCAATCCTACATTTGTCAATTCTTCAAAGATGGCGTTTGGATCAACCATCAAAGACAACTCTGACAAATCAGCTCCACATGGTTCTTTACCTCCAATATTAAATCGAACAAAATCTCCTGGTTTAAAATTCTCCTTTAGTATCAAGCCAATTCTTAACTTAACAATATTTGCAGTTACATCCGTAATCCCCACTAATCCATTTGTACCAATCGTAGGATCCATATCCGCACCAGTAATCATATAAGCTCCCTGATCCAAGGTAGGATCAGTAATCGTTGAATATGACCCTGCTTGTGGATACAATACTTCAACTGCTCCAGGTAATATCTCTATACTCTGAGACCCTGGTTGAACAACTTCTACATAAAGGTCTTCGACTGTCGATAATTTAGCACTTAGCATCTCAAACTCTACCGTCAAAGAATCCGAACAAGAACCTGCTCCCGTAAACTCTCCATTAAACTTAACCTGAAGTTCAGTTTGCTGAGGATTAATATAGAGCTCTAATGATTGCTCTCCACAAGTATGAGCAGCATAAGAAGATGGGTAGCCATCGCAATTATATCCGGAAATTACTTCTAGTGTTGAGTTCGAACAAGTATTATAGTCTACGCTTACTTCATAATTGCGCGTTTCATTAATGGACATACTTCCGATGTAATAGAGTCCATTTACTGCTGTAATCATGGTATCCGCACTTACATCTTTGACTGATACTATGTTCATTTCACTGCTTGAGTAGTTCAGGTATAACCAACCGTTTTCAGCATCTGCGTTATTACATTTTACTTTAACGGTCCAGTCAACAGTAGTTCCTGTCGCGTCCTGAGTTTGCAATGTAGTACTTAACTTTAAATCTGCATGGAAGTATTTTAAGTAATCCGCTGTTGAGGCAATTTTATCCACCTGGCTTCCTCCAAGGGCTGCACTTTCTTCGAATGTGTAGGTCCAGGACATTGGCAAATTCGCTGCTTCATTTACTGTACACTCTGGTTTTACTTCAACAGACACTCGACCATTAAAGCCATCATCCGCACGATTTATTGAACCGCCGTTTTCTACTAAGTAATTTTCTAAATTAAAAGTATGAATGGTCCCTACAATACTTTCCGGAGTAATGTCATCTGATTCTTTCTTCGTATTATTGGTATACTTAGAGCGCCACTGTTCGATCGTTCCACTAACAAATGTATAGCCATCCGGAATATCTACTTCTACTTTTTTGATATGAGCCCAGTTACGATACTCATATGGAAAAATATTACTTCCTGAGTAATTGATACAACAAGAACCAATACCCATTTTATAATTTTGCTTAATTGTTTTTGTACATGTTTTTACATTATACTGTTCTGAGTTATTTACTTTGTAATCATAACCAATTAAAGTGAAATGACCATTCCAGTCATTACATTGAAAGCCAGCAGTATTCGCAACATTGGTTACATAAAAGCTATTATCAATAGTTTGCTCCTCAGCCATAGCGCCAGGGTTAGATGCTACCCGGTAACTAACCTTAAGTGAAATACTATCTGTATCTTCGAATACGAACCCACTAAAGGATCCACAATTTAAAGCTAAAGTCGCAGGACTAAAATCAAGATCCACAACCCGATTACCGCTAGACAAGGCATCTGAGTAAGAAACCTGATCACAAGTCAAAGTTTGTCCTGTCGAAGCGTCGTATACCGTTACTTCTGCAGAAACAACATCAATATAATTGCCATACGGAATCGTTGATTGTGCATAGCCATAAGCCCAGGAAGGATAAGTAGCAGAAGTATGTACAGCACCAGTAAATACTGTTTCAAAAGTATCACTCACCATTACCCGGTTGAGCTTAATTTGATTATAATCTAAATTATTGGTAGCATCTGGTAATCCATCCAAGTCGTTATCAGAAATCCCTAAACTCGTTCGGGTCACTTTAAAATATTCGAATGCAAGACCATGTTCACAATTTCCAGGACAATGAAACTGAGTCGTTGATGATTCATAACAGGTCAGGGGCATTCGGAAGCTAGGATTACAAGAAGGGTCCATCACGTAATAAACCTGTGCTCCAACATTAACGGTTATACTTCCCTGCGAACAATCCGATTGTAAGATCACATTAAACTCTGATCTTTTTAACTGAAAATTATCCGGTATTGGATATGCGAATTGAGCAGTCAATTTTCTTGTCAATGAATTAAAATATACATTCTCAGGATTCCAAGTAGTCACTCCACTTGTGTAACTTAGATCAAGGTCATTCACTGTTCCATTCCAAACTAAACCTAAAGGCACATCATACTCTACTTCTAAATAAGACCCCGCCACTTCTGGTAAATCAACCGTTGCAGATAGCAAAGTCAAAGTATAGGTTCCTTCTTGCTGATCTAACAGATCTGATGGTGATTCAAAAAAAGTGTCTACTCCTTTTGAGTAAGGCGCCTGCCCATCTCCTGTTGTTGTCTGCAAACCAGTATTACACATATCGTTATATTCTATTGAGTAGTTCCACCCAACGATATTAACATCTCCACAATAAGTACTTGCGCAGGTGTAATGATCCCAATCCAAGGTGACTACATCCCCGGGTTGCAACGTTGGCAAACCAACTGTAAATCCATCTTTCGGATTACTTCCAAGGCAGTCATATGCTGTAGCATCAGATGTAGACGATGGTGTCAGACTTGTGGTCACCGCATCTACAGTCATTGTTATTGAATTTTCATCTACTCTTGTATATTGATCATTCTCTTCCGGACTGATTGTTATGGTTACTGTATTAGCTGGCCCTGTGCCATTATTCGTAATCGTTAAGGTCTGTTGATCTGCAGAGCCATCAATACAATAATCAAAAGCTGGAGTAACCGCAACGGCAAGGTCTGGCGCATACAGTTCTACTGTTGTATAAGGATATTTTTTGTTACTAGCCGTTGTCTGTCCACCACAACCCCAATATGCGGTAAGTGTAGATTGAAAGTCATTACATCCCGAAACGTATATCGTTTCCGTAACCGTCAACGATTCGTTTTGATCAAAGAACGCATCACCATTACCAATCCCCGTAAAATCAGATCCGGTGAAGGTAATCTGATCTCCTCCACCGTTCAAAGTCCCCAAGTCAACTCCACTAATACTGGAGTTTGAATCATGTAAATCTTCCAAATAGAATGTTGAAAGTGAACCATATCCTCCATTGACAATTGTGACTGTCCGGGTATATGAGCCGCCAACAAAAGTCGTTGTAGATTGTGGGCTACTCGCCGTAATTGATAATGCCGCATAAAGAACATTATACGCAGATGTTGTTTCTGCATCCTGTCCTAAATTGTGATTAACCGTTATCGTATTTGTAAATACGCCCCCGGAATTCTGATAAGTATAAGCATCAAAATTAGCCTGGGCATTAATGGTAAACTGTACCGTTGCTCCTGCACTAAGATCATTCACTGTAAGAGTAATATTTGAAAGATCACTAATATTCTGTTCCTGAACATTATGACTTGAGCTTTCACTTATACTACTTGCGACATACTCCACTCCCGTCGGTAAAGCTACATCTATGCTTACCCCGGAAAGGGTGGTTCCAGAAATATTACTAAACTCAATTTGAAAAGTTTCTGCTGATTCGCAGACCGTAACGGCACTTGGCTCAACTGTCGAAAACGAGATATCCTGGGCAACCAAAATACTCGAAAAAAACAGAGAGGCAAAAATCGATAATAGGAGGTTCCTTTTAAAATAATACGTTTTGAGATTATTCACTTTTAAAGTTGTTTTTGTGTATTTAACTTGGGTTATATTTACTACTATTCTTAATAGTCACCTATGTACTGAGACGATTAAGATCATTAAGATTCTAAATCAAAAGCATTCATTTACCTTTCGAATTTTTATTCGAAGGATTAAATTCAAATGCTTCTCAGCAGATATTGACAGTAGATTTCTTTAAGTAAAAACTTGTATTGATGGGAAAAACTTTACGATAAAGTTTATCAGCCTTAGTGTAAGACACTACGAAACTGAATAAAAATTGAATCGATAGTTTAGGAGCATAAATCGTCTCAGAGATAGATAGACGATTGCCGAATGGATCAGTAATACTAATGTTACGTGACATCAATTGTAGTTTGTGTTTAAAAAAATCTGGGTTACAACTAAGTCAGAGGGATCACTTAGTGATTTTTGGTTGTTTGGAGTTTGTCTTGAGGGTGGTGTAAACTAGGAGGGAAAATTCTAAATTAAGTAGTCAAGTAGTTTTTTGTACACGTTAAATTTGCACAAGTTTGGTAAAGCAACAACTGTTCCAATTTCAAGGAGATACAAACTTTCAATTATTATTGAAACATTTGAATATTATTTTTGTTCTATAAGAAAAGCCATTATGAAAATCTATCTCAACTATCCAAAACCTGGTCAACTATCTTCTATTCTAGATCGTTCAAGTGCCGACACCTTTACTTACGCTGAATTAAAAGGTACTCAAAAGGATAGCATTGAAGGATATGATAATGACCTCAATCGAATGCTTTTAGGAGAAGGAAAGGAAGTATGGACTAAGGCAAAAGAAGCACTTCTTAACTGGCAACAATTTCCGCCATCCTGGACCAGAGTATTTCCTGACAAGCTCCCACTTCTCGCTAAAAATCAACTAGTGGTTATATTCAAACTCTTTGGTTTATGGTGGGTTAATCCAACGAGGATTGTTTACACACTGGACGAAGAGAATCGTTTTGGTTTCGCCTATGGTACTATAGAAGGACATATCGAACAAGGAGAAGAATTATTCTGGATAGAAAGAGAACCCGATGGAAAAATATATTATAGTATCAAAGCTTTTTCAAAGCCAAGATTTTGGGGAGCCCGGCTTTTATATCCAATGGCTCGAAGTTATCAAAGAAAATTTGTCAAAGAATCCATGGCGCGTATGAAAGCTTTAAGTCATTAATAAGCCCCAATGAAAAGCAATTTACCAACTCCTATATTCATTGGTTTTTCAATCTGGATGCTCTTACTTTTAATTCGCATCCCCTACTCTATCTTCGAAATTAGCCATGTAAAAACTCTACTCCTGGCCGCCCCTCTTTGGCTAATTCCAATTGCCTGGAAAATTGATCGTCAATCAAATAGATTATTATGGATCGGACTGTGCTGTGGGTTACTTTTCGCAGGAAGTTTTTTATTATTCCCTGGTCACTACGCAGCGCTGATGACCGTCCCCTGGATACTATTAAGCGGAAGTTTAGCGGTACAGCAACTTTCCAGATCTTTCGATGCTTCAAAAGTAAACTGGCTCAGCCTTGCTGGATACGCCTACCTTCCAGTTGGAGCCCTTTGGGCGTTTTGCGATCGACTGGCTTACGCTCCGCTTGGGTATAGTCCTACAATAGTTTTACTAACCGCTGTTCATTTTCATTATGCGGGTTTTATTCTGCCAAAGGTAAGTGGATACCTCATGCAGTTGACCACTCCACCCTTACATCGTATCTTAAGTTTTGCAATTATTGCTGGCGTACCATTAGTAGCATTAGGTATTTCTGCTTCGCATTTTGGCTGGCCATTTTATATTGAAATTATTTGTGTAAGTATCTTGACATCAGCAGGAGTACTCCTTGGATTTCAATACATAAGGTATGGTTTGTCATCGAAGGATCTCAGCGTAAAAGGATTATTCAGCTTAGGGGGGATTGCACTAAGCATAGGAATGGTGCTTGCGTTTTGTTATGGATGGCGAGCTGTTTTTCAAATAGAATTATTAACTATCCCATGGATGTATGCGGTACATGGCACCTGTAATGCGATTGGATTTGCAGCTCCGATTCTGATTGGCCATTATTTCTTATCTCGTCAAAACTCCAGCTTAAGCCCTAGCGCAACAGATCGTGATGGGATATAACTATTTATTCTTTTATCTATCCCCGGTGCTAAAACATTGGAAATATATGCCCCGCCAAAATCATCAAAAGAACCATCTTCTACGAAGATTGGCTCTGGATCAAAACCCGTATACTTTGTGAATACAATAGGATTCTGTAAGATCAGGGAGACAGCCAAGGATCGGGCAGCACTGTTTTCCAGATTAAATTGTTTAGTAATCGTCAGATTATCCAACTTAAAAAAATCTGCTTTTTCCACATAAAGAGAACTGTATCTCGCGGTTGTCAATCCTTCTACATTTAATTCGGTATCTACTCGATTATATGCGGTAGAGCTTACGATCTCCGGTTCTTGAAATATCCGATAGCCATTAATCAGGCTATGCCCAAAGGCACCTCTAAAAAAAGCATTGACCGACCAGTCTCCAAAGGAGAGTTGATTCGTCCAACCTAATTCTAAATCCGGAAATGCATTACCCAGTACTTTATAATCACTTATTGGATCTCCTTGAATACTACCATCTCCATTCACATCTTCAAAAACAGGATTCCCATTATCCACTCCGATAAAAACCGGCCCAAAAATTGACCCTACCTCCATTCCTTCCATTAATATAATAGGTGCAACGCTTCCAAATCCAGGCCCTCCAAGACTTCCACTTAGATTAAAATCTCCTCCACGGAAATCCTGATATTGTTTGAACTTTGTTTGAAAGGTGGATAGGATTATACCTGTATGATATTGAAGATTAGTTTTGTGAATTACTTTATAACTCAACATAAGCTCCAGCCCACGAGAATTCAATACGTCATCACTATTCCTAAAAAAAGGAGGTGCTCCAAACCCTAGCCCAAAGCCAGGTACAATTAGATTACTAATATTGCGATTATACCAGTCTAAGGTCACATATAGCCGATCAGCTTCTAATTCAAGTCCAAAATTATATTCTCTTTTTTCCTCCCACTGCAAATCAGGATTTCCACTCTGGTCAAATGAAGTTGAAACAGCTCCGGTATTCGGATCATTATTAATCCGCAGCCTGCTTTGCGAAAGCCCGCTTCTGGTAGGAAGGCCGCCAGTAATGCCGTATCCTACTTTAAGTTTTAGTGCCTCCAAATTCGGCAAATTCAAATCTCTGTTCAAATCTACCCCGATAGATACTGCCGGGAAAATCCCCCATCTTTTATTACTGCCCAACTTAGACGCCCCTTCCCTACGTAGGGAAGTATTAATAAATACTGCATCATTTAGGACATAATCCAAATGGCCATAGAATGCCATAATTTTATTCTTTGGCGAAGCATTACTACTTGCTTCTATAAATCCAGCATTGTTTAAATCCTGAGAGGCTTCAATGATATTTCTAAAATCAAGTGCATTATTTGGAAAATCCCCTAAACTAAAAAATACATCAGAAGACTGATCTTCCTGGTAAGAGAAGCCAAGGGTATACTTCAAACGATAATTACCAAAATTAAAGTCACTGGTAACGTAGGTCTCATAGAATTTCAAGGCGAGATCGGACTCATAAAATGAAGCTAACCCTTTACGCGTTGGTGAGGTAGCGTTGCCTAAATAATTTGCTGTGGGAGGCGCATACTGTGTGTTAGAAAAGTCGATTTCTTGCTGAGCAGCACGAAAGCCGACTAAAAAATTATCAAAGACATTATACTCTAGATTTAATCCGTAATTAAGCAGCCGCTGTTCGGTTCGGTTCTTATTTTGTTCGACGATCGAAACCGGATTATAACTATCAAACAATCCGATTGTCTCAAAGTATCCACCGTATTGACTACTATTAAATGTAAAAGGTGCATCCGCTCCAAAGACGGGAGCAGTCGGATTAAAAAGCATAGTATATTTTAAAAGATCCCGATATCCATTTTGTTGATCCCGATAGGTATAGGAGGTATTTAATTCTAATTTCAGTTTATCCTTAAGCAAAGAGGTATTAAACTTCAATCTCGTATTTAATTGATCAAATCCGGTATGCTTAACTACACCATGCTTTTCTCGCAAATTTGTAGATACTCGAAACGAAGAACGTTTTCCAATCTTCCCAGCAGCAGCAACACCGTGATTATGGCTAAATGGACTGGTCGTCACTTCATCATACCAATCTGTCTGACTACCAAGATCAACTCCACCTGAGGCCAGATATTCGTTATAGCCTAAAGTCGGGATAGGATCTACCGCATTGTCAATAGAGAACTGACCAGTATAGGTCCATTGGATTTCGTCTGTATTTAAACCTGATTTCGTCTTGATAAGGACTACCCCATTATTACCTCTTATACCATACGCAGCTGCAGCCGCTCCATCTTTCAATACTGTGATACTTTCAATATCATTAGGATCAATATTCTGTAGCGAAAACCCTGGCACTCCATCTACCACAATCAATAATTCACTAACCAAGCCCAAAGTTGTTAGTCCGCGAATTCTCGCAAAATATGGTTGGTTCGGATCACCACCTCTGTTATATATTTGCATCCCAGGCACCTTTCCCTGTATTAACTGTAAAGGATCAGAGATTACCCCATGGTTAAAATTTTCTTCCTTGATTAAGCTGATAGCAGAAATAGTATCCAAAACATTAGTGTAAGTTTTAGTACTATCTCTTTCCCCTCTGATATTGCTAACATTTCTTTTGAATAAATTTATACTAATCGAAGTAGCATCTCCGATTCTCTTAATTTCCTTTGTATAACCATCTGCGGTAAACCGTAAACGCTTTGAAACATTAGGCACAAACAGTGCATATTCTCCATTTTGATCGGTAAATGTTTTTGTATTTCCTCCGATTGCCGTAATCATAACTCCTTCAATGGGCTGGAGGGTCTCCGCATTTTTTATGACGCCGGTAATTGTCCGTTGCGCACTTAAGGCTGAACTAAAAAACAACATCAACATGATCACTAATAATTTAAATTGAAACCGTTGATTGATCACTAGAATGGTAAACATCAATTTATTGCTCTTACGGAATCGTAAAAAAGGCAAGTAGTTCATTAAGACTGTCATAGCTTATTTTGGGTTAACCGTATTTATCTTTACTTCAAAATTAATCAAAGCAGTAAAAACATCAGAATTCAGCGAACGTTTGCCGATAATTATCGGCAAAAAGCATCTGCGAATAAAAATACTATTTCTTTGCCCTACGAGACTTTAGATGTTCAAAGTGACTATTATCTGCACCTTTTCGTAAGAGCAAAGAAGGAGGTAATGTACCAAGTTCTTTTCGTTCTTGTTCCATTTTTTCAATTAGCGATCTGGCAAACTCCTTTTTCGTTTCAAATAAATTTATTTGTTCCCCAGGATCAGCAGCCAGGTTAAACAATAAAGTATCATGTGCAGCTACGGCATGTTTCCAGGAGGCCCCGCCATAACCTTCAAAAGGTAGTTTTACTTTCCAATCACCTTCGCGAAAACATTCCAGCTTCGCATTGTCATAATACAAATGTCTATTTTTTATTCGCTTAGCTTCGCCTCTTAAAACGGCGCTGATATCCTCTCCGTCAATAGGTCGATCTGTTGGCAACTCAGCTCCAGTTATTGCAATAAAGGTAGGGAACCAATCCATCTGCGTTGCCATCTCCTCATATACCTGGTTGGCTGGAATTTCTCCTTTCCACATCGCAACAGTAGGAACTCTTACACCACCTTCAAAAGTATATTGTTTCCCTTCCCTTAAAGGACCAGCAGATCCTCCATGATCTTCCATCACTAACCAGGGGCCATTATCGCTGGAGAATACAATCAATGTATTTTCCAACAATTTATACTTTTCTAACTGATCTAATACTTTTCCAACACTCCAGTCAATCTCCTGAATTACATCACCATATAAACCACGATTCGAGGTACCTTCAAATTCAGGAGAACAGTAGATCGGCACATGAGGCATATTATGGGAAAGATATAAGTAAAAGGGTTCACCGTGATGGCGGTCAATAAAGTCAACTGCCTTTTCTGTATACGTCTTAGTAGTATATCGCTGATCTACATGAAAAGAATCTACTTCGTTTCCAGCGATATAAACTACACTCTCCATGTCATTGCTGTAAGGGATTCCAAAATATTCATCAAAGCCTTGCTGCAAGGGAAGGTATTGATACAAATGTCCTAAGTGCCATTTACCAACAAGTCCGGTAACATAACCTTGAGTTTTTAATACCTCAGCAATTGTAATTTCTTCCGGGGACATCCCTGTAAAACTCTCTGGAAAAAACACTCCGTTAATCCCCATTCGTTGCGGCATTCGTCCTGTCATTAGCCCCGCCCTGGCAGGACTACAAATTGGAGAAGGAGAATAAAATGAAGTAAACTTGATTCCCTCTCTTGCTATACGATCAATATTCGGAGTAGCAATATCCTTTGCACCAAAACAAGCCAAATCTCCATAACCTAAATCATCTGTGTAAATGAAAACAAAATTAGGTTTAACCTCTTCAGTCTTCTCTGGTTTTTTAGTGGAAGTACAAGCACTCGCTACCAAAAGGTATAACAGAAAGAAATACTTGCGATGACTTGTAGATTTAGACAACATCAGGCTACATTTATTAGGTTAACATTTCTTCTATTTCTTCTAAGGTTCGTCCCTTTGTCTCTGGCATCATAAACACCACCCATAGTAATTGGAACACCATCATGACACAAAAGAAGGCAAATAATGGCCAGGGGTTTTGACCAACTAATCCAATGAAGAATGGTGTAAATGCGGTAATCAATGCTGCAAAAACCCAGTGCGTCCCGGTCCCCCAGGACTGCCCGCTTGCTCGCACTTTATTCGGAAATATTTCAGAGATGAACACCCAAATCACTGCACCCTGACCAATTGCATGGGAAGCAATAAATACCAACACAAAACTCAATAAGAGTATCGAACTTGCGCCAGTCGCATAAGCCCAGGCCACTACCCCCAGACTCACTATATACCCTATCGAACCGATGAGCATCAATTGTTTTCTACCTGACCGATCAATTAAATATATCCCTAAGAGGGTAAATATTAAATTAACCACACCGATACTGGTCGATTGCAGAAGTGCATCCTCCGCACCAATTCCGGCTGCCTCCAATAATCTCGGAGCATAATATAAGACGAAGTTGATCCCTGATAATTGATTAAACATTGCTAAAAGAAAAGCGAGCAATAACACTTTATTAAACTTCCCAGAAAACACATTCCCCTTTGACGTATCTACTTGCGTTTCCTTAATCGCATTAATAGCTTCATCGACTTCTTCCTTAGAATACACATCTTCTAAAACCGCTCTGGCACCTGCTTCATCATTTCGTTTTGTCATTAACCATCTCGGACTATTAGGTACTCCAAGTACTAAAATGGTATAGACTAAAGCCGGAATCGCTTCAATACCTAACATCCATCGCCAGGCATCTTCTGTAATCAATTGTCCTAAAAAATAGTTAGATAAAAATGCAATCAAGATTCCGAACACAATATTGAACTGATACGAAGCGACCAGACGACCTCTATCTTTTGCACTAGCTATCTCTGCAATATAAATCGGTGCTGCTACGGATGATGCTCCTACACCTACACCTCCAATAAATCTAAAAAATGAAAACATATAAGGATCCCAGGCAAAAGCAGAACCTAAAGCAGAAACCAAATACAATACTCCAATCCAAAAAAGCGTACGTTTCCTGCCTATCTTATCGCATGGAATCCCGCCAAAGAGTGCACCTAATACCGTTCCCCACAATGCCATTGACATAATGAACCAACCATGAAATAAATCACTCGTATTCCAGAGTTCCTGAATAGGTTGATCCGCTCCGGAGATCACTATCGTGTCAAATCCAAAAAGAAAGCCTGCCACCGCAACGGTAATTGACCAATAGAGTAGTTTATTTTGATTCATAGTCGTTTTGTTTAACGGAAAATAGAACTTTTCTCTCCATTTTAATAACTTCCATTAATTTTCTTGCTTAAACGAATATTATGCATTCCCGAATCCTCCTTTTTACTTTTCTCTGTTTTTGTTTATTTTTTTCATGCACTGATCCTGAACGTAACGCTGACAACAACACCGCTGACGCGGTTTTCGCCAGCAACGCAATTATCACTGCTAACGAAGTCGTTGACCGCATCAAAAAAGCAGTGAATTGTGAATGGCGAAAAGAGACCGTTGATACTTTCAAAGGAGGAGATCCTTCCAAAAAAATAACGGGCATTGCAACGACCTTCCTCGCTAACATGGATGTTTTAAAACGTGCCAAAGCACAAGGATTAAACTTTATCATTACGCACGAACCGACTTATTACAACCATCATGATGTAACGGATATGCTCGTAGGAGATCCGGTTTACCTCGCCAAAAAGAAATACATCGAAGATAATGGATTGGTGGTTTGGCGCTTCCATGATCACTGGCATTACACGAATCCGGATGGCATTCATGAAGGGATGATTGCAGAATTGGGCTGGAAAGATTATCAATCTAGTCCGGATAAACTTGTGTTTGATATACCCGCTCTTACCGTAGAAGACTTAACGAAGCAACTCAACAAACTCTACAAGACGAATGGCATCAGAGCTACAGGCGACCCCAATCTAAAAGTAAACAAAGTAGGCCTGATTGTAGGGTCACCAGGCTATATGAACCACATTAAGATGATGCAAACTGAAGACGTTCAAGTACTCCTTATTGGCGAAGCAAATGAATGGGAAACCGTCGAATATTTCAGGGATGCGATTGGGCTCGGGAAGGAAGTTGCCTTAATCAGTTTGGGACATGCGAATTCTGAGGAAGGAGGAATGGCTTATTGTGCAGAATGGTTAAAAGAATTTATCAATGAGGTACCGGTACAACACCTCCCGGTAGGAGATCCTTTTTGGACTGTTCAAGAATAATCGAATCCCAAAAAGGAGGCTCCAATCATTATATTTCAACTAATAGATACTTTTGCCTATATTTAGACTAACATACCTCACAAGCCTATTCCATAAAACGGCAATCAATCTATGGCACCCCAGAAAACAATACAAAATAACCGGTATCCGGGTATTAGGTCTTTCGAAGCACAGGACCAGAATCTCTTTTATGGTCGTAGCAAAGAAATCGAAGAGTTATTTCATTACATCAAGATTAAGCCTTTAGTTGTCCTATTCGGTAAATCCGGTTTAGGCAAGACCTCTTTACTAAAAGCTGGAGTTGGTCCTTTATTGATCAAACAGAATTTCTTTCCAATTGTCATCCGGTTACAAGATGTAAGTATTCCGCCAACTAAAACGGTACTTACTGCACTCGAACCATTTACTGATCAAAAGTTACTTGATCAATACGGAGGAAAATCAAATAATAATATCTGGGAAGCGCTCCAGGCTTCTTCTTTCCAAACTCCGGATGGGTCAATTGCAACTCCAGTTATCGTTTTTGACCAGTTTGAAGAGTTATTTAATCATCCTCTGGAAGTTATTGAAGAATGGACCACTTTGATTTCTGATATTATTGAAGAACGGCCACCAAAAGATATTGAGGATTTGATTTATAAAATCCCCAGGTCAAAACGTACTCCGGAATTAATGGCCTGGTATAAACCAAAACCAACGAAAGTTGTCTTTGCAATCCGTTCGGATCGAATGAGTGAGCTCCATCAGCTACGCTATGAAATCCCAGCCATCTTACAAAATCGATACGAACTCAAACCACTCAATATTACTCAGGCAAAGGACGCTATCGAAAAACCTGCTTTGCTTACAGGAGCAAAATACAGTACAGCCCCTTTTAGTTACGCCCCAGAAACGATCAAAAAAATACAAACCGAATTAAGTAATGAGCTAAAAGAAATTGAATCCTTTCAATTACAGATCGTCTGTCAGCATGTCGAGCAAAGGGTAAAAGAAGAACAGACAAAATCTAAAAAAACAATTGTCGTACCTCCTGACTTTCTTGGCGATCAGAAAGGCATCAAAACGATTCTAAAAAACTACTATAAAACACAACTTAGTTTATTAGGCTCACAGGAAGAGCAACTCTCCGTTCGAAAGCTATTGGAAGAAGGACTGATCATGAACAAACGCAGGATCAGCGTAGCCGAAGCAGTCGTACAGGAAACGTATAACATTGATGATGACTTGCTCTCCAAATTATTGAATAGCCGACTCATACGACCGGAGGATACTCGCCTTGGCCGCACCTATGAAATCAGCCATGATACTTTGGTCAAGCCAATCTTAGAAGCTTACGAAAAACGCCGGGTACAAGAAGAAAAACTTGCCATCAGAGAAGAACGACGAAAGAAAGAAAAAGAAAGCCTTCGAAAACAAAAAATGCGTAACCTTACCTTCGTAGGCATCCTTCTTTCTGCTCTTACTGCCTTTGCATTATATCAATGGTCCGTCGCACGGAGCCAGTATAAAAATAGTCAAGAAGCACAGTTAGAGTTACTTACTGCAAATACGGAATTAAATAAATCTCAGATCAAAGTACTTGAACAGCAAAAAAAACTAGCCGAAGAGTCCGTACAAAATAAAAACACTATTGAAAAGCTTCTTGATTACGCATCCTTTAGCCTGGGTGAAATACCTCGCAATGAAATTCTCGAAAAGATTGATACGCTTATCGCTAAAGAACAAAGGCAACGAAATGAACAGTTAGCCACCCAACAGCAAAAGGAAGCAGAGATTACAGAGCTAACAAAAAAATTATTTTCCTCCAGCGAATCCGTCAGATCCAAAAATGCTTATACCCTTTCAAAGCGTTTCAAAACCGATGCAGATTTACCTAGAATACTAATAGAAAACGCAAGTGAAAAAATCAATCAGGATAACCTTAACAGCATCTACCAAATTATTTATGTCCTTGAGAAAACTGATGCTTCCGCTTTGAAAAAAAATAAAGAAGGGGTGACTAATTTTATTAAGAAGGTCCGAGATTCAAATCTAGTTGGTACCGCTACTGAAATCCGGCTCCGCATTATCGAAAATAAATTATAATGTCTACTTCTACCAAATCAAAATCAGCAGCTATGTCGCTAGCTCCACGTCAATTGAACAACCTTATCGAAGCACTCAAGAATGGCTCTTGTGTCGTATTGCTTGGTCCATCTATCTCTACCGTTGAGGAGGGAGGCATTCCCCTCAGCCATCAGTTTGCTCAGAATCTTACAAAAGAATTAGAGAAAGAAAACATCTCTTATGATAAAGGAAGTTCGAACAACCTCACCTACATCATGCAACGTTTTACTACTATTGCCAATGTTGCACCTTCTGACCCTGGATTCGAGGCGAAAAACTTTTATGAAAGCTACAAAGGTCAATTCAACCGCATCCAACAAACCCTGGCGGAGCTCCCACTCAATCTAATTATCAATACCTCTCCTGACGATTCTATCCTCCATGCCTTCAAACAAGCTGGCAAGTTTGAAACAATGTATGCTTATTATAACTACCGTAAGGAGTTAAAGCAGGACTTTAGCATCCCTTCTAAAGATACTCCTTTAATCTTTAATTTATTTGGGCATTACGAAAATGCAACTTCTCTGGTATTGACAGAATCGGATCAGGTAGAATTCATGAAAAATGTAATCCGGGATCAACCACCACTCCCCCCCAAATTAATTGGACAGCTGGATAGCCACAAAACTTATTTATTCCTTGGATTCGACTGGGAGCAATGGAATTTACGTTTATTACTGGAAGGACTCAACCTCGAAAAGAAAGCACAAATCCTTGCGCATTCTCATAGTGACGTGGTACTGCGAGATACCACCCGTGATTTTTACCAAAGCTCTTTCCAGTTTACATTTATCACAGACAACATCTTAAAATTCGTTGAAGAGCTCAAGCAAAACTTTGAAAAGGACGGAGGATCTTCAGCGGATAATGATCAGCGAAAAAATATTTATATCATAGCGGATCCCAAAGACGAAAGCTATCGGGATGAACTTGCCAAAAACCTTAAACCGCTTCCGGTAGAAATTATGCATAATGGATTAATTGAAGCTGGCGCAGACATTGAAGCTACTATTAAAGAAGGCATCGAAAAAGCAGATATCCTTCTATTAATGGTCAGTGCTGACTTTCTCGCTTCTGATGATTTATACAAAAATGAATGGCCACTGACTTTGCAAAAGCATCAGGCTGGCAATTGCCAGATCATCCCGATCATCACGAGAGCTTGTGAGTGGCAACAACTGACTGAACTAACACAAATGTCTACCATCCTCCCACGCAAAGGCCTGGAAATTGGCAAAGCCATTTCAGCCTGGGAAGATCAGGATGAAGCTTACAGTCGAATTGTAAAAGAAATTCAGGAGTTACTCTAAGTCATATGAGGATCATGGTATTAAAAACATAAGAACTCATCATAGCATACACGCCCACAAGCGACGCGATCACTCCTCACAAAGCCGCAGGCTGATCACATTTCACATGGCCATAGGCCGATCATTCCTCACATGGCCGCAGGCCAATCACTCCTCACCTGACTGAAAGCCCATCACTCCCGCATTGCCGAAGGCAACAAACTCAACTAAACTCTTTCTAATTTCACCG
>JAHDHW010000012.1:25342-55964 GCA_020631105.1 Saprospiraceae bacterium
CACTCCCGCATTGCCGAAGGCAACAAACTCAACTAAACTCTTTCTAATTTCACCGGATAAGTCCTGCCGGAATACCATTGTGGTACGTATAAATTTTCATCCTGATCAACACAGACATCGTGCGGATTCATGAGGGTTGAATAATCAGAGCTCGGCTCCTGCAATACCCCATCAATATATTTCGGAGCAGTTCCTCCCGGGAAAGCAAGAACCTTGTTATTTTTATCGAGTACCGCCAGCAATCCATCGTAGCCCCACCAGGTCTTCGTTGCTAAAATTGCGAAGTATAAATTATCTCCTTTTATGACCGGTCGACAATTCCAACATCCGGGGAGATTGGTAGTTTCCAGATGTTCACCCTCCAGTGAGAAGCGCTTAAATTGATGAGCCGTTCTACTCGTGATCAAAAGCGTAGGCTTTTCTTTACCTCGCGTATCAAGCGTAACACCATGGCAACAATCAAATTGATCCGCGCCTTCTCCTTTTCCTCCAAAGTGCGACATCAATTCTCCTTTAGAGTTATAATGTAAAATCAGGTTTTCTCCGTAACCGTCCGCTACATAAAAATCTCCGTTGGGTGCAACAGCTACTTCCGTAGGATGATACTTTGAAGCATCTTCATAATTCGCCAGTCCCTTCGGTGCGCTGAGTTCCAGGAGCACCCTACCATCGAGGGTCGTTTTGAAGACTTTGCCATTATCGGAGTCCGTTGCAAACAACACCTGCTCGCCACCTTCGTCAGCTATCGTAAGTCCATGCGCGCCCGAAGCATTTAGCGTCCAGGTCTTCAGGACCTTTCCTGATCGGTCGTAGACAATGACATTATTTTTTACATGGTTTGTCAACATAATCAACCGCCCTTTAGCATCCTGCACCATCTCATGGCAATCATTAACCGGGATTTTGGACGTATCCTGAATTCCCCATTCTTTATCAACATGATATCGAAAATCACCATGCCCGACAATTGCCCCAATCGGTTTTCGACGATTAATAATTCCAAATGAAAAATGCGGTACCACGACTCCTAAGCCGGCCAATAATCCCGTCTTTTGAATAAATTTTCTGCGGTTTGATTTTTTCATTTTTTATTATTTATAAATGACGAATCTTAATTGACCCTTTACTGCTCGACTACTTTTTTTAAGGGTACCCTGACCTCAAGACCTTTACTACTCTGCGATAAGTATCCACTTCCATGATAAAACTCATGTTTAAATGTTCTGCCATCTTCCAATTCTACGATGATCGCATCCTTTCCGGAAGAAGGCATAACACGGGTTGAAGTACCACTGGACTGTGTTTTTGAAAAAGCAAGAAGATCACCTCTATTTTGAGAAGCGATGGAAAGCGCCTCGCCATTGACCAACTGTATATCAACCAATGCTTTGGCATCACCCGGAACTTTGAAACCACTTTCCAGACTTTGTAAAACAGAAAAACCTCCCTGACCGTCATTCAATAAACATAAACCATCAAGTCCGTCCTGGTAACCATGAAAAACTTCATTTGAATAATCATTACCAATCAATAAAACGTCCAGCCAACCATCCTCATTGATATCTTTCACCTGCATTCCATTAATTGGTGCTGCCTGACAAAGCGCTGGTAATGCACTAATCTGAAAAGTTCCGTCCCCTTGATTTTCAAGGAAGCTGCTGGTAAGTATATTTGCTCTAAATATTTGCGCATCGGCTATTGTTTCCTCCGGAAAAATCTGACTAAAGGTTGAACTGGCGTAGCTATCATAATTTGGAAAACGTCTTCGCAAACTTGGCAATTGCTGGATCAATTCTCCACGTAGTGCCACCGGATAATTCTCTCCATTTACATATTGACACATAATCGGATCAATGGCTCCGTTATCATCAAAATCTTTGACATAAATACAGAAAGGTTCATCCTCGGAAGCACGGTAGTGCGTATTCAATCCCTGGTTACCTAATATATAGTCAATATCTCCATCCATATCAAAATCAGCTCCGACTATACTGTTCCACCAACCTTCGGTATTCTTAAGTCTTGAGGCCTCCGTTTGTCGTACTAGTTTTCCATTTTCATTATGAAAAAATTCAATGGCCATCCATTCTCCCACGACTATTAAGTCATTCCAGCCATCATTATCATAATCCGTCCAAAGTGCGCTAGACACCATTCCGATATTCCCAAGCTTTTCAACCTCATTAGTCACATCCGAAAAAACACCATTATCATTTTGTAGTAAATAGCTTTGAGGAGTAGTCGGATATTGCCCTGGCACCGTACGTCCACCAACAAACAGATCAAGATCTCCATCCATATCATAATCCGATGCGATGACACAGGAACCACTACTTGTAATTTGGGGTAAGTTACTTGGAGCTGGTGTCCATTTCCCTTTACCATCATTTAGATATAATCGATCCTGCATTAGCAGGCTATCCTTCTTCTTTTGTATTCTATTATTATTACTTCCAGAGACCACATACAAGTCAAGATCGCCGTCATTATCACAATCAAAAAGCAAGGATCCCACATCATGTAATTTTGGGTCATGCGGGAAAGCACTTTTCTCGAAGGTGCCATCTTCCTGCTGTGCAAATACCAGGGCCTCTTTTCCTATTGATCCGCTGACAAATAAATCATCTAGCTCATCACCATTTACATCTCCTACGGCAAGGGCAGGTCCCAAATGGGTATTTACCCTCGGCACTAAAGGTTGAGAATAAAAATCTTTCTTTATGGAAGCTTCGTCCTTATAAACTAACTGATGTTGAGTACTTACCTCTCTAAATGGAGTGGATGATTTTGCTAGTTTTGGCTTAGTTAACTTTTGAATATTCTTATAATCCACTTCGATGATTTGATCAGCTGGCACTTCATTCATCCGGCTGATACTACCATCCGGCCAGCGTATCTCCACAGAGTCGATCATCGACGTAGCTCCTAGTCCAAAAAATAATCTTTGATCCACAGAAGAAATATACCCACGGTAAGGATTCAGTGTTGCGACTTGTTGTTCTCCTCCATAATAAATGGTAACATGGGCACCGATCGCATTAGGGTTTTTGTCTGCGCCCTTCAACTGAAAGGTCAAAAAGTGATGTGCTGAAAGGCTTTCTGAATTATTACGAAAAACTGATGCCCGTTCGTTAATGTTATTGACAATCATATCCAGATCTCCGTCATTATCCAAATCGGCATAAGCCGCTCCACTAGAAATTGATGGCTCCCCCAATCCCCACTCTTCAGAAACCATTTGAAAGGAAAAATCTCCCTGATTTTGAAAAGTATAATTGCTTAGCGGCTTACCTTCTTGCTCAGTTATCGCGTTGAGTTTTTCTGCTTTGGAGGCATTAGGATTTGCAAAAGGAGATTTTTCATTGTAGGTAATAAAGTCCAGGTTTCCGACTTCCTTGGCAAAGCCATTGGTAATGTAAATATCTTTCTTGCCATCAAGATCTAAATCCGCAAATAGTGGCGCCCAACTCCAGTCCGTCCGATGAACATTGGCCAGTCTGCCAATTTCATTATAGGTCCCATCCCCATTATTCAGATAAAGCACATTTCGGGTATGTTGTGCAACGTAGCCTTTGCGGCGAAGCATGTGATAAGAGTTTATCCCTCCGGCAACCAGTACCTTTTCACGATAATTATCTTCAGGGTACATGTCGACTGTAATGATATCCAAAAGACCATCATTATTGAAGTCTCCCATATCCGTCCCCATGCTTGCAAAACTGGTATGTTGAAATGCACTATCTAAGTGATCTGTAAAGGTACCGTCACAATTGTTGATATAAAGAATATCATTGGTCACGTAATCATTGCCCACAAAAATATCAATACATCCGTCATTATTAACATCAGCAGTGTGAAGTCCCAGGCTATATCCTTCGATTAGGATACCTGCTTCTTTGGATACATCCGTAAAAGTATTATCCCCATTATTGCGAAAGAGTTTGTCGGTACTTTGTGCTTCTCCTTTTAACTTTCGCGAAGAAATACGGCCCATCATATGAAGTTCAAAATCAGTAGGATTCACCGCCATAAAAACATCAAGGTCTCCGTCGTTATCATAATCAAAAAAACTGCTATGGGTGACCTGAGCATTGACATCAAGGCCATATGCTGCAGCTGCTTCAATGAACTTATTATTCCCTTGATTGATGTACAAAAGATTTTTATTAACCGCTTGTGGGTGGCCCGAGGTAGAAACGTAGATATCTAATAAGCCATCTGCGTTAATATCAACCATCGAAATGCCTGTTGCCCAGCAAGCGTATACTACACCAGCCTCTTTACTAATATCTTCGAATCGAAAATTCCCTTTATTGAGGTACAACCTCGACCGTGACATATTCCCTCCCATAAATACGTCTACCAAACCGTCATTATTAATATCTCCGATACCAACACCGCCACCGGTGTATACATTTGAAAACGAAACCATATTATATATTTCGTTCTCCTCAATGTCATTCGAAAACTTCATCCCGGTACGAAAGGAAGACAATTCATCAAACCTTGTGGTCGGCTCACAAGCCAATAAAAAACAACAAGATAAAAGTGCAAGAAAAAGATAGGCATCAGACCTAAATGAAATAGGCCTACTCTTATATAATATAGATTGTAGAATTCGATTAAGTAGTTTTCTTAAACCCATTGACTTCATTATAAAATGCTAAAACTCAAGTATAATATTTTTTTCTCTGAGGAAATCACTCTGATTCAACAGGCTTAAAACTTAAGCCTTTAACTACCTCTAAATCCGGTCGGGCCGTTTGCAATTGGGTGATTGCTCCCTCAGATACTGCCGTTCCAAAAAGATAAACGTTTCTTAAAGATGGCATTTTCTGTAATGATTCAATAACAACATCAGAAATCTTAGTATTATTCAAGTTCAAAGACTCTAAATATTGTAACCCGATTAATGCTTCAACACCTGCATCAGATACCGGATTTTCCTGCAAGCGCAAGCGGGTAAGGTTTTCGAAAGAAGCCAGCTTTTTTATGGTTGTATCATCTAAACTGGCATTGGATAAATTAAGCCAGGTAATTTGGGCTTTTATCGCATCGAGACTGGCGAGATCATTCGCTCCATTAGCATTAAGCTCTAACAAATTGGAACCTTCTGCTAATGACGACACCTGAAATCCAGCTGCTTCCGCAGCTTCGATAGCAGCAGGTGTTGCTGCCGCAACTTCAATGCGTTCGATCGCATCGGCTTGCTTAAATGAAATTCCAAATTGCTCCGCTAATAACTTTTCTATATCCTTTGGAACATCTAATTCCTTTAGTGATTTTTCGAAGGAAGCTCCCGCATCAATCCACCACTCAATCAATCGTGTAGTCTGGTAAGGCAAGGCCAAGCCTACAGGAGGCATTGATTTTCGATCAGAGACAGGCATCGTGATCCGATGGAAAAGTTCACTCTCGTAAGCCGCTCCGGATTCAAGCACTTTCCCATGATCACCGCCTTTTAGCAAGGTAGTTTTCGTAGTCATATCTAAGCCTCCCAGTGCATTCTTCGGTTGATGGCATTTCCAACATTGATCTTCAAAAACGGGTTGTATTAATTCAGTATAAACCTTAATTGAATCTACTGGACCAAAGGCAACTTGTTTTATTTCTTTTTCACCCTGCCCTAATAATCGTTTCACAAAGCCAGGTGCATATTCTGTCAGATAATCATCTCCATGCGTCATATTTCCTCCGAAATGTCCTGTGGCAAAAATTCCAATAATCATCGCCCACATAAAAGCAGTAAACATTCTACTACTTAAACCTAAGCGTCCTGTTTTTACTAACCAGGCCAATGAAGCAAATACTGCTACGCCTATTCCTAACCATCGATGTAAAAAAAGAGATTGTTCTATATACGCTCCACGGTTAGCTAACAACCATCCACTGATACAGGACAGAATAGCAAAACTCGCTCCCAAGAAAAGAGAAAACTCAACTGCGGTATCAAGCTTTTGATAACTACGTTTCCTTGCATAATATTCAAAAACTCCGGCAGCCAGCAGAAAGCCAATAGGTAAGTGTACGAAAAGCGGATGAAACCGCCCGATAAATCCTCCTAAATCCATATTGATTAAAAAATCTAAAATAAGTTTAAATCATTTCATTAACTCAAAATATCTTTCACTACTTTCCCATGTACATCTGTCAGCCTAAATCGTCTTCCCTGGAATTTATAGGTCAAACGTTCATGATCCATTCCTAATAAGTGTAATAAAGTAGCCTGAAAATCATGAACATGTACCGGATTCTGAATGACGTTATATCCAAATTCATCCGTCTCTCCATAGGTAAATCCTTTCTTTACTCCAGCTCCGGCCATATATACTGTAAAACAAGAAGGATGATGATCCCGACCATAATTTGTCGCAGTCAATTGCCCCTGAGAATAATTCGTCCGACCAAATTCGCCGCCCCAGACAACCAAAGTATCCTCTAATAATCCTCTTTGCTTCAAATCCATAATTAAAGCTGCGGAGGCCTGATCTGTTTCCCTGCATTTTGCTCGCATAGTATTGGGTAGATTCCCATGTGCATCCCAACCCTGATCATATAATTGAACATACTTCACACCTCGCTCTACCAGGCGACGAGCTAGCAAACAATTTGCCGCAAAGGTTCCAGGCTTACGGCTGTACTTTCCGTATAAATCATAGATGTGATCCGGCTCCTTCGTGACATCCATCACCTCGGGCACACTCGTCTGCATACGGTAAGCCATTTCGTATTGAGCAATCCGTGCTTTGATTTCCGGGTCTTCCGTTTCTTCGTACTGCTCTTCTTGTAGAAGATTCAGGTAATCTAATTGCTTTCGCCGGGCTTCGGGTGTAACTCCCGGAGGGTTTGATAAATACAACACCGGATTTTTCCCAGAGCGAAACTGTACTCCCTGATGCTCAGAAGGTAAAAATCCATTCCCCCAAAGTCGAGAGTATAAAGGTTGTCCCTGCTTTCCTTTTGTGACCAGTACTACAAAGGATGGCAGGTTTTCGTTATCACTTCCCAAACCATAACTTAACCATGCTCCGATGGATGGGCGTCCCGGCAATTGCGAACCTGTCTGTAAAAAGGTAATCGCAGGGTCATGATTAATGGCTTCAGTATACATTGATTTGACCACACAGATTTCATCCGCAATTTGTGCAGTATACGGTAATAGATCACTCATCCATATTCCGCTTTGCCCTTGCTGCTTAAAATTAAAATGGCTCCCTGCTAAAGGAAAAGAAGCCTGTCCCGCAGTCATCCCTGTCAAGCGTTGGCCTTTACGAATACTCTCCGGCAATTCCTCGCCATTCATTTTATTTAGCAGCGGTTTATAATCAAACAAATCCAATTGAGACGGCGCGCCGCTCATATGCAGATAGATCACCCGCTTTGCCTTTGGTGTAAAATGGGGTTTACCTAAACCACCCAATGGTCCTGGCATAAATGGCTTAGCCATTGCTTCTAATGGATTAAGCATTCCTGCCAAACTCAATGCTCCAAGGCCAAGACTAGTCTTCGTAAAGAAGTCTCGTCTCGTAAATTTCTTATGTTGATTATCGCAATGCACAATATTATCATTTTGGTTTTTATAAAACTTTGATCAGGTTCTTTAGCGTTTCATGTATGCTTCATCATGATTGAGTAAGGTGTTCCCAACTATGGTTAAAGCCGCAGAACGCGCACGATTAAACCCAGCTGGCAATTGATATTGCCCAATATCTAAGAGTTCTTTTACGGCGTTTGGATTTTGTTGTAATCGCTCGTATTCTTCTTCGTATAAAGTTTTTAAAATACTTAGTTCCTTAGCCGAAGGTGCTCGACTGGTAGCTAAATAAAAGCCGTGCGATAATTGATCTGCGATCGTGGCACCACCTTCTGCTTGCATGCGAACAGCGAATGCTTTGGAAGCTTCCACAAACTGAGGATCATTCAATAAAACAAGTGCTTGCAGAGGCGTATTCGTTATCTCACGTTTGACAATACAGATGTCTCGATTTGGTGCGTCGAAGGTGGTCATATTCGGCGGCGGAGAAGTCCGTCGAATAAAAGTATACATACTTCTACGGTATAATTTATCGCCTGCGTCTGGCTGATAATGCAGTAGTTTATGAGAGAAATTCCCAAGGTCATACCATAAGCCGTCAGGCTGAATGGGTTTGACGCTCTCTCCCCCAACCTTATTCACTAAAAGCCCGGAAACAGCTAGTGCATTATCTCGAATCATTTCCGCAGGTAAACGATAACTTGGACCTCGCGCCAGTAATTCATTGGCTGGATCTTGCTCCATCAGCGTTTTATCTGTAGTTGAACTTTGGCGATAAGTATCTGAAAGCACAATGATTTTGCAAAGTTTTTTCAAGTCCCAACCTGATGTCCTAAACTCAACGGCTAACCAATCAAGCAATTCAGGGTATACTGGTAAGCTTCCCTGGTTACCAAAATCCTGAGGTGTTTTGACCAGGCCATTACCAAAGAATAATTGCCAGTAGCGATTGACCGCAACGCGGGATGCCAGCGGGTTTTCGGCGGTGAAGAGCCATTGAGCGAAGCCGAGCCGATTCGGAGGCAGTTCATCAGCGAATGATAAAACGGCTTCGGGGGTACCTGGCTCTACTTTATACAAAGGCTCGTTATATACTCCGCGATTAAGTACGAAAGCAGGTCGGGGTTCTGGCATTTCTTCCATCACCATAATCTCCTGTATGGTGTCCATCAATGCTAACTTTTCATCGCGTAAGACTTTCAGATTTTCATGAATACGCTTCAGTGCCGGCGATTTTCGAAGCAGGTGATCTGTCTCCATTTCAGCAGTAGGTTCGAGTCCACTAATCTTAGACACTTCATATCCTGACAGCTCCGCTTTGAACAAACTAACCTCGTCTATCATCCCTTTGAAGATTCCGTTTTCTCCTGTAAACTGGCGGCCGCTTTTACCTACCAAAATAGGAGCCTTCACCGGATCATGCGACCCTACTCTAATCGGATGGATATTTTTATACAGGCGATTGTATGGAATAGTCATTCGCTGAGCTTCGCCGTTGATATAAATTTGCACGCCCTCAGCGCTCCCGCTCCCATCATAGGTAAATCCAACATGTGTCCAAGTATCCAACGGAATTACAGTCTCCGCTGCTTGCGCATGAAAATAGTTATGAGGAAGGGAATGAATCAATCGTACTGAAAGTCGATTCGCTCCATCCAGATAAAAATCCCAACCTCTCCAAAAGTTGTTTTTGTTACCTGCGGTCCCCATAATAACCTGGGTCATCGAAGAATCTTTCTTACTGGTATTGATCCAAAGCGTTGCAGAGAAAGGCTCTGTCATTTCAAAGATTCCGGCCTCGCTGATATAAAAATTATTATACTCATTATCCAGCTTCAATACTTTTCCTCCTCTGCCTTCTACCAGCTCCGTTTCTCCGGTTACAAAGCCATTAGAGCTGCCATCTACAAATGCGCCTTCTATTTCCCAATCAAATACTTTCTTGCTTTTTCCTTTTCTTAAAGATTGAAATTCAAAAGATGCGGCAGGGCGTGTCATCTTCAAGCCATTAATAAACTTGGCAGAGGCTGCTAGTTCTTCTTTTGTTTTCGCCAGGGCTTTTTCCTCTGATTTAATTTTCTTTTGTAGTTCGGCAATCTTTTGATCAGTCTCCTCATCTGTCATCAGAAGTGTAGGGCCATAATTACCATCATCCCCGGTCATCCCAAGCTCTTTGACATTATTAAAAAATGCGGTCATTTTAAAATATTCTTCCTGAGAGAAAGGATCAAATTTATGGTCATGGCAGCGAGCACATTCCATCGTCAGTCCCATAAAGGCTGTGGCAGAAGTATTCGTCCGATCAAAAACGTATTCAAGTCTGAACTCTTCATCTATTGCGCCCCCCTCTGCAGTCATCGTGTGGTTACGATGAAAAGCAGTGGCCAGAATTTGTTCCTTCGATGCATCCGGTAATAAATCTCCTGCAAGCTGCCAGGTCACAAACTGATCGTATGGCATATTCTCATTAAAAGCTTTGATCACCCAATCCCGCCAGGGCCACATCATTCGCCAGCCATCCGCATGCATCCCGTGTGAATCTGCATAACGGGCAAGGTCCATCCATTCCATTGCCATTCGCTCTCCGTAGGCTTTGGACGCCAACAGGCGATCAACAGCTAATTCATAAGCATTCGGTGATTCGTCCGCAACGAATGCCTTAACTGCTTCCACCGTAGGCGGCAGACCTGTCAGATCTCGGGTAACCCTGCGTAATAATCTTTCTTTAGCTGCTGGACTTGCCATCGTCAAACCTTCTGCCTCTAATTTTTTTGTTACGAAATAATCTATTGGGTGCTGCTCTGTATCTGATACTTGTGCTTGCTCTGGTGAGATAAAAGCCCAGTGTTTTTTCCATTCTGCTCCCTGCTCAATCCACTTAGCAATTAGCGCAATTTCCCGGGCGTCTAAGGAGAGATTACTCTCCGGTGGCGGCATCTTTAACTCCGGATCATCCGAGATCATTCTTTGTAGTGCCTGGCTTTTATGAGGTTTACCACTGACAAAAGCATAACCAGCGCCACTTTTGAGCGCAGCGAAAGCATCGGCTTCCGTGTGCATGGCAAGTTCGGCTTTTTGAGTATTCTTATCCGGTCCGTGACAAGGGTAACAACGATCCGAAAGGATCGGCTTGACATGCAAATTAAAATCAATCTTATCTGGAAGAGATTGGTATGCTACTTCAACAGGCTCTGGCAGTTTTTGTCCACAAGCATTAAGTAGCAATGATAAGAGCATTAAATACGTAGCGTTTCTTACCATGTTCAAAGCATTTAGAAAAAGGTTGTTTAAAATTTCTAATACGAATAGATACAGAAAAATTAAACAACCTTTGAAAAGATGGGTGTTCTCGGTATTAAGTTACTAATTTTTGGAAGAAATTACAGAGACGGGAAGATGAAAGCGCTCAAGGGAGTAATTCGCTGCAACAATTTACGCCCTTGAATGCATCATTATTTGATAATGGAAATATCTCCCTGAAAAGGAACGCTCAAGCCTTCGATGGTTTCGACTTCAGCAAAATATACAAACACTCCGCTATTCATTTGTTTTCCTTTTAGCGTTCCATCCCAGCCCAAACTTGGGTCATTAGGGGCAAAATCATCTCTTTGGAAGAGGAGTTCTCCCCAGCGATCATAAACCCTGAGGGTGTTGATCTTAGTTATCGCAGGACTAGCGAATAAAGTAAAGTAATCATTAGCGCCATCTCCATCGGGAGAGAATGCATTTGGAATAAACACAGGAAGATCCCGATTTACAAATATGCGGACTTGTGAGGTATCTTGACAATTATTTGCATCCGCTACCGTGATCTCATAAAGTGTACTATAAAATGGCTGGACCGTCCAAATATCATCTCCCTCATAAGTCATTCCATTATTGTTTGTCCATTCTATCAAACTTAGATCACTTAGCGAAATACTAATCTGAGCATTTAGATCTACGGATTCTCCAAAAGTGATAAATTGATTAGCACCAAGAGTCACTTCTACGAGAGGAGGCTCAACGATTTCTATCGACTGTTCTAAAATACATCCATTTTCATCCTGAGCGATAAGATTATAAACACCGGGAGCAAGGTTCATAAAAGTGGAAGTGCTCGTCCATTCTTCACCATTCAAAGAATACTGATAAGGCCCTACTCCCCCAACTACTTCATCTACATAAATTAGCGCATCTGTATCTCCATGACATCGGAGTGGTTCAACTTCTGCTATAATCTCCTGCGGAATATTTGGGTTTTCTTCTACTAAGACACTATCTATTGTAGCACAACCATTATCTATATTAAATGCTTCTAGTGTAAACCACCCTGGCCCATAAACCGTAGGCATTAAACTTTGGGCTTCTTCAATGGTGATACTTTCGGGCCCGGTCCATTGGTAATTGACCTGAGCGCCCTCACTTTCGCTTTCGGCAAGCAAGGTCATACTCGTTGTTTCGCAGGTTAACAAATCTGGGGTCACCAATTCTACAACTGGATATGCCGTTTCATTAAATACTAAAACAGTTGTATCACTAGCACAACCACTCAAAGTATCGGTCACCACTAGAACATATTGACCTGCTGCTTCGACCATCGGGTCAGATACATTACTTGTAAATCCGTTAATACCTGTCCAGGAAAAAACTACAGTACTTAAATTAACATCTCCGGATAAATGAATTACAGGATCATAACAATCAATTATTCCTCCGCTTGCAAGGATCTCCGGATAAATGAATTGCGCTTCAATCTCGACTACCAGATCATTCGTACAACCATTGGGAGCCTCGGCCAGCAATTGATAGCTTCCTTCTTCTGTCACTTGCAAAGTATTGTTTAACATAGTATCCGCAGAAGGTAATAACCACATCAAGCTTGCTCCTGCGGTATTGGATTGACCACTAAGTAAAATCGATGGCTCGTAACAATTGAGTACTTGATTGGCAATAGGATCTAATTGTGGAGACTCGAAGTCTTCGATAACCGTTATATCTGCAGTACTTGCACAACCATTTATAGAATCTAATAAGGTCAACTCATATAAACCACCTTGCTCAATCAGTGGAATTGGTTCGCTACTCAAAAAGTTATTCGGTCCGATCCAGCTATATTGAATTTCGGGTGCTTCACTTAAGGCGAGTGGTTCAATTAAGGATTCCGGTTGTGTACAATTTAATGTCAATGTTTCTTCAAGACTTACAATTGGATAAATAATTTCGTCTTCGACATTTACTATTGTATCTCTAAGACAACCACTCAAGACATTAATAACTTCCAGGGTATACTCCCCAGCAACATCTACAACCGGATTAGGAATAAACTCATTAAATCCATCAGGTCCGGTCCAGGAGTAATTATATATTGGATTACTGTTTACCCCAAGTTCAATTGTAGCTTCATAACAGTTGAGCACTCCTCCAAATGCAGTTACCTCAGGATAATCAAATCCATCTTCCACTATCACTTCAATAGTATCCCGACAACCATTATCTGACTGTCCGGTCACTTGATACTGTCCGGGTGCATTTGCTAAATAAGTCGCCCCCATTTGTACAACAGTATCCAAGGCATACCAGGTAAATATCACTTCCGGACCAGTAGCTTCTGCGGACAAGGCAACCTCCGTTTGAGTACAATTTAGCGTGTCACCCAGAGCTGTTATATTGGGTATTTCAAAATCTCCGAATACTGTTACCGTATCCTGATGATAACAGCCAACAATACTATCCTGTACTCCAAAGGTGTAGACGCCTGGTACACTAATCAATGGATCAAGAGCAGTAGAACTAAAATCATTTGGCCCTGTCCATTCATAAACTATGGTTGACCGGTCATTAGTAATTGAACCACTCAAAGGCAAGGCTGGCGTATTACAATCTAATAAGAAACCATCTCCTGCTACCGCATACGGTTGAGGAATAAATACGATGGGTTGCCCGGGGGCCACACTTAAACAAAGCGCATTCAAGTCAACGAAACCACCATCGATTGCATTCCCTGCAACATAGGAAACATAGTACACCTGACCATACTCCATCGTCCCAGGTATAAAATCAAATGCGCCTGTAAAGTTTATTTCTATCGGATCAACGAGCTCCTCTTCGCTTCCAGAATGTAGAATATATTCGTAGGTATCATCACTATCTAAAAATTCATCTGCAAAATGCTGCACCTGAATCGTTTCGCCATCACAACTGACCAAAGTATCCTGACTCATCGTTCCGGATGCTGTCATACAATTACAAGCTACTTGTCCTTCTCTGATAATAACTGGATCATCACAAGACTCCGAATGCGTAATTTCAAAATAGTAGGGTGCTCCACTAATGATAGGACTCGAGATAAAAGTTGTTCCGGTAAGTAGGTTACCATTTACGTAATACGGAGGCACACCTGAAGTAATATCAAATACAATCCGATAGGATATACCTAAGACATCACAATCTTCTATCGCTGAGCTAACGACTAAGGAGTCCTCCTCAACAAAAGCAATGGTAAACCTCGTCGTATCTGTACAGGTGCCGGAAGAATCAATCAGCTCGACCGGACCTTCTTCGCAGTAAGGAATATTTTCGTAGGTAAAACAAGTTTGTTCGCAAATGTAAATAATCCCCAGGTCTTCCGTCTGCGCTTGTTCTACTATGATCGGCTGAATGGTTTGGCCGCAATTATCTTGACAAACCGCATCAATGGTAGTCGAATAAGTAATCCCACAATAATCATAAGTTTCTCCTTCACACAGGTAAACGGGAGGAAGTGTATTCGAAAAGAAATTAACAATAACCGGCAGATCGACATAACCTCCGCATTCACTATTCGCAGAGCAGTAAGTATTCTCATTACTCAATGCTGTAAAAACTAAAGCTCCAAGATTTCCACCAGAACCATTTTCCCAGACTACTTCAATAGTAAATTCATCTTCTGAAATAATTCTTGCTCCATACGGTAATATCCATTCAATCTCCAATTCATTGAGTTGGTTGGCATATGGGCAATTATCTCCTCCAGTCAATGCGCACATAGGTGGTGTTAACACATAAGTATGAGTATCACCAAGGCAAACAAAATCGGGTCCACTGAGTTGGGCAGGCTGCGTTTCACTCAAAGTGATAGACTCTACACTAATTCCGCTAACGAGGTTTACTTCCCAATTACAACTCGCGCCGGCAATGCCATCCAACATTAGATAATAAATTTCACCGGGTATTAAATTATTTGCGGTAAGCGTATCCGTAAAGGAGCTATCCGTCTGAATACAATTAGACATAAGCTGAAACTGTTCGCAATCATCTGTCCCCAGTATTGCTGCTTCCACTCCCTGCCCCGATACGCATTCCCCAACACTAATGGACAACTGCGCATCTGCTTCACAGGGAATAAATCGTATCCAACTATTATTATCGATTGGGTAGCAAAATTCACTGGATAAGTTTCCTGGAATCGTTGCAGTATACTGATCTGTAAAGGAACAGTATCCATCCAGTGTAGGTCCGCACAGCAGTGGCGCGCCCAAACAAGTATCCGAAGGAGCTACAGGTAAGTTACAATCATTATCCTGGTACTGAACCACGACGGGGATATCAATAGAGCATCCAGTATTGGGGTCTGTAATCGTTACAGTGTAAATTCCCGGAGCGGTAATATCTGGGTTTTGTTCGTTAATCTGGTCGGCAGGAACTCCGGGCCCTATCCACTCAAAAGTAATCGTACCACCACTGGTCGTATTACCTCCTCCAATGATTTCTACACTTGGTGTGTTCGGAGTTAATATTCCATCGGCCTCAAAGTACCCGTCCAATGTAACCTGATTAATGGTAAACCCGGTGACGGTACATCCATTAGCATCCTGTACGTTCGAAGTTTGAAAACCGCCATCGCAATAGTCTTGACCATTAATCGTAAAACACTCTCCATTACAAAGCGTGATTACACCCAGGTCGGTATAAGTAGAAGGTAAGACTACAATTGGTTGTATCGTTCCGGTAATACAGTCATTGGAACAAATTGCATTGGTCGTCGTCGAATAACTCTGGCCACAAAAGTCGATCGACTCTCCTTCGCAAATATAAACTGTTGGTAAGGTATCTGCTGAAACAGGATTATTACTAACAATAACATTCAATGGATTAACATCCGTGGAACAACTCCAGTCACAATTACAATCTGCGGTAGTATTATTGGCAAGGTCGACTTCAATTGAACCGCCTACACTCCCCCAAAGAACCGTAAGGGTTGGTTCATTTAGCGGACTCATTGCTATAGCATCAGCGGGTAGTTGCCATTGATAGGTAAAATCTCCTGCCGGCAAATCAGGCAATGGACAACCGCTGGTAGACGCATTCGAACACTGAGGAGGAATTACGGAGTAGGTCACCGTTTCTCCCGGGCAAGCTGTGGCAGGGCCATCCACTATACCTTGATTTAAGATAACCGGATTAGGCGGATCTGTATCAATCCCACTGATGACGTCAATCGTATAATTACAAATATCTGCAGCCCAGCCATCTACCATGAGGTAGTAAATATTCCCAGGTGTTAATCCACTTGCATTCAAGGTACCATTCTGAGCAACAGGAGAACTTAGACAATTGGAAACTGATACAAAATTAAAGCAATCATCCGTTGCAAAAATCTCCGCTTGTAATCCGGAGCCGGTCAGTGTACCCTGACAACTATTAACAATCAGTTCAATTTCGGCAGTGGTTTCACAAGCAACAAATCGAATCCATTGATTATTTTCAATTACACCACAAAAAATATCTGGTTGTGTAATATCATTTGGCGCACCAGTCGAATGGGTATAACCATCTAGTTCGACACCACAAATTAACGGCGCATCAAAGCAAGAACTACCCGGTATACAAACCTGACTGTACCCAACGCTACATACGAATAGCGATATCAAAGAAAGCAGAAGAAAATTCTTCAGTCTCATGATTTACGGTTTAAGTAATTTCCAAATTACCTAAGCATTACCATTGCTACTTTGCCCTTAAAAGGCAAAAGCATTATCAAATTGCAATAGTAGAGATTAAGAAATTTGGTTTAAAAATCGGTTTAGGAAAGAAATTCTAATTAGATTATAGAAATGGGTAATCGCTTTAATCGATTGATAGTGTGTGGATTAATACAATACAAAAGTAAGCCTTTTCTACATAAGAAACCACCCTTCAGGGGATAGAAGCACTATATGAGGTACACCAAAAAGACACCCATTTGGAGAACCCAAAACAAAACCGAGAGATATTTGCAACGTAACCCTTTTGTTATCCTATTAATTTTTTGTGATCTCTAGATAAAAGAATAAAAAAGCGTGAAAAAAATATGGAATTTCTATCGCTTTGGAGTCTTATAAGTAGAAGGACGCTCTTTTTAATCACCGCTCCTCCTTAAAACACTCTAAAGATGAAAGAAGAACTCTTACACTACCTCTGGCGAACGCGTCAATTTAGACAAACCGAATTGTATTCCACCGAAGGCGAAGCTATTCACATAAAAACCCCTGGAGAGCATAACCTCGATGCCGGGCCTGATTTTTCAAATGCCAGAGTACGCATTGGTGATATGCTATGGGCAGGAAATGTTGAAATGCATATCAAATCTTCTGACTGGTACCTACATCAACATGAAATAGATCAAGCCTATGATAATGTCATCCTTCATGTAGTTCTCAAGGAAGATCGCCCCGTTTTTCGAAAAAGCGGTCAACGTATCCCATGCCTGGAAATGCAAAAATTAATCCCTGGAAATATTGCGAAGACTTACCAAAGGTTACAACTTAACGAATACTGGATTCCCTGTCAATCGCAATTAAATAGTGTAAAGCCAATCACCAAAAACCTTTGGCTGGATCGCATTTTGATTGAACGATTAGAATCAAAAACCAAAGATATTGATCAAGTCTTGCAACTCAATATCAATAACTGGGAAGAAACTTTTTACCAGTTTCTCGCTAAAAGCTTTGGCAGCAAAGTTAATGCTACTCCATTCGAACAATTAGCGAAAAGTCTTCCCTTGACCATTGTTAGCAAACATAAGAATAGTCTGTTTGAGCTCGAAGCCCTATTCTTTGGTCAGGCAGGAATGTTGTCCGGTTCACTTAAGGATGATTATCCAGTCCGGTTACGACAAGCGTATCATCATCTAAAACATAAGTATAAGCTTGAGCCTATCCTTCCAGAATCCTGGAAATTCTTGAGGATGCGGCCAGCTAATTTTCCAACGATTCGCATTGCACAGTTCGCCATGCTAATCCATCAATCCAATCATTTATTCAGCAAGGTACTGGCAGCAAAAAACAGCAAAGAGCTTGAGCATATGTTTGAACTCAAAATTGCCAGCTACTGGCGAGATCATTACCGCTTTGACAAACCATCTGTCAACCGGAAAAAGTCACTTGGAAAAACAGCTATCCATCTTTTAATCATCAACACTATTGTTCCTTTTATATTCCATTACGGAAAGTCAAAAGACAATACTTCACTACAAGAAAAGGCATTGGCGTTGCTCGAAGAAGTTCCCGCAGAGCAGAATAGCATCATTAGGCACTGGACAACACTCGGGATGCAGATTGATTCTGCCTATCAGTCACAAGCTTTACTACAATTAAAAAAGAAATATTGCGAACGGAAGGATTGTTTGAGATGTAGAATTGGCCATGAAATTTTAACCCTAAAATCCCACTAACTCACTAACTCACTAACAATTAATAAGACCGAGTCCAATCAAGATAAGCAGCAAGTTGATTTAGTGAATTTTCAATCACAAAACTACTAGGCAAACTTTTCAGAAGTTCTTCCGCTTTCTCAAAATGCAATAACATTTCTGCTAATTTCTTTTCCACATCGTCTGTCTCTGGAAGCTCTCTGGACAAAGCTACTGCGTAATTCATATGAGAGTACGCAAGGTTCTCTTTTTGATTATCATAGAGTTGGATATAGCGGCTTGCTTTTTCGCAATTATTGATGATTTTCAAGTGAAGTACCTTGACAGAATCAATCTCATTTCGCTGTTCCAGGGCATCTACCCTATCTATAAGATCCGTTACGTAGTCCATATACATATGACCAAAGGCTTCTTCATTTTCTTTGACCGGATTAAAGGTGTAAGAATTCAAAGTACGCTTCATTAGCTTATCCAAATACGGCAAACGCCGGTACGATTCAATACTATCGAGATAGGTAAAACATGGCGTTGAAGCATTTAGATAAGCCGTAATGTAAATTGAAGACTTTTGAAAAATAGCTGGCGGAACGGGGCAATCCAACAACTGCCACATGGGGTCAGAAGGCAAATGGGTTTGGATCATTTCTTTTGGATCAACTAAAAAGTATTTATCCAGGTCCCGCTGATTAAAATCACTCGCCCAGGTCAGGTCCAAAAGGTGCCAGGTGCTATCAATTTTAACCGCATTCCAGGCATGATTAATTTGGTCCAAATTGGTACTTCCGTTTTCGATATTCTTTGGATAACCCTGAACGATTTCCACAGGAATTTCGGCTAGCGTACATAACTCTTCAAAAAGCGTAGAATAGCCAAAGCATACTGCTTTCCTTCGTTTTAGTACATCTTGATTAGATTGATTAATTCGCTTATTCCCTTTTTTATAGGCAGCTTTATCATAGACAATATGATAAGCGATCCAGGCATAAATACTTCGTACTTTTTCCAGATTATTATCGTAAGGTGCAACAAGGTAATCAGTCAATAAAGCAGTAGATTCTTCTACTTCATTAGGCGCATTTCGAGCATGGCGGTCAACTTTATTAAAGCTTTGTGCATGCAAAACAAAGCAAGTCAACAGCAGAGAAAAAAGTATGGAAATCCGAAGCTTCATACCCTAAGTTAATACAGTCGATGGATATATTTGAATTTTCATTCGCTGATCGTCCCCTCTCTGACTAAACGTATCCTGAGCCTTGATTATTGGCTTCCGAATTCGATTATAAAAATCTTCGAATCATCACCGGGATCAAAAACAAATCCGCTAGCAGGGCGCTAACTAAAGTCATACTAATCAAAACGCCAACAGTAACACTAGGCGGATGAATTGAAAAGAGCATTACTAAAAATCCAAAAAATAGAATTACCGAAGTGAGGCAAATCGCTTTCCCAGTCTCCATAAAAGTTACGTGCAGGGCAGCTTCCATATCCAGCCCTTTATTTCGGGCAAGTTTATATTTACTTAAGAAGTGGATAGAGTCATCCACTGCAATACCAAAGATCACAGCAAAGATAATTGCAATACCTGCCTCCAATTCAATACCCACATATCCCAGGATCGCGCCTGCTACCAAAAGCGGAAAAACATTAGGCACCATAGAGATTAATACCATTCGCCAATTACGAAATAATAGGGCCATCAGGATTCCAACAATGAGAATAGCCAGTAACAAACCTTCCATCAGATTACGCCGAACATACTCTGCATTTTTATCAAGAATAAAGCTTGTTCCTGTTTGTCGAAACTGGACAACGGAAGCATCTGTATTCTCCGCGATCCATTGATCGATTTCCGCACCAATTGCTTGTACTTCGTCTGCTCCCAAGTCCAAAATCCGAGAAGTGATTCTGGCTTTTTTCTGATCCCTGCTCATTAATACGTTGATGTTGGAGTCCGGAATTTTATCCGCCATCTTTTTATAGCGCTGATACTTTTGCTCCGTATCCGGAAGGACATAAGCCGATTTTTTATTTCGGCCATTCATCTGATTGATACTTTTGTAAACGGAAGTAATAGAAGCAATAGATCGAATCGACTCAAAGTTTTGCAGATACTGCTCCAACTTGTCAATTTCTTTTAGCACTGCATAATCATCCGCTGCATAGCCTTCCTGTGCAAACACCGCAAATTCCATCGGTCGAAAACCCGCAAAGGCATCTTCGAAATATTTAAAATCATACGATATTTTCTCTCCCCTCGGTAAGTTGCTCTCTACTCTATAGTTGGTCGTCACCAAAGAAATACCAAAGATACAGACGAGTAAACTTAACAATCCAATACCGATGATCCGACGTTCATTATTCTTCGAGTAATCATACGCCCATTGCATCATCCGTTCCCAGAATGCTTGCCCACGTCCCAACTTGATCAACTGCTCCGTACGGAGCATAGAGAGTATTGCCGTAGTAAAAAATATCACCGTCAGATAAGCTATGATCACTCCGACGGCAGCATTCAATCCAAAGTCTTTAATTGGCCCAATCCGGCTGGTCATCAAAGAAGCAAATCCGACTGCTGTTGTCACAGAAGTCAGGAGCGTTGCCATTCCGATTTCCTTAATAGTAACGATGATCGCTGCTTTCCGGGTTTGGCCCTTTCGCAGCTCATCAATATACTTCGACATAATATGGATCACATCAGAAGTCCCTACAATAATCATCAATACCGGGTAGAGTGCGGCCATCAGGTTGAGCTCAATCCCGAATACGCCCATGAAACCCATAAAAAGTAATAAGCCTAGTCCTATTGAAGAAAGTGCAATAGCAATCCCCCAGGGCTTTCGGAATAACCAAAACATCACTAAAAAAACAAGAATAGAACTGACTATCGTTGACACCACAACTTCTCTTACCTGCATCTCTACCATTTCTTTTTGGAAATAGGCTGGCCCCAGGTAATGATAATCATCAAAGTCATACTTAGCAATCAAATCATCCATCGCTTCCACCAGTATTTTGGATTCTTCCAAACCAACGGTGTCTGTTGTTTTTAAGGCGACTACCAAAGCTGTTGCGTCTTCATTAATCAGCGAATTAACAAAGCGATCATCTTCAAGGATTCGTTTTTTATCTTTTTCGTATTTCTCTGGCTGATCCCGATGGATTGCGGGTATGGTCGTTACAGCAAAGGGCGTTTTCAGAGGAAAAGATACCATCGTCAAGGACTTTGCATCTGCAATGAAAGGCACATTACGGGTCGCCAACGAAAACTCATGAAAATCATCAAGAAACTCTTGCTCAAAAACACCGTCCTTTTTTTCAACAGCAACTAAGAAAAAGTTGATGTCCGTCTCAAAATCTTTAATAAAGTCCTGAAAAAAAGCAAGCTCCTTATCCCCCTCGGGAAAGAATTGATCGAGGCTAAATGCAAATTTCAAATGAAAAGCGTGATATGCACTAATGGCCGCTAATACCGTAAAAACGGCAATGGATAACATCCGAAGTTTTCGCATCTTTTAATGTAATGGTGTTTAGTAACACCTAACTTCGAATTAGAGGATTTGTTTACGAAAGAGCGGAATAAAATTTGACAATTATGTATATTGAGAAATCTTTACATACCAAAGCATGGTATTGTAAAATCACATGAATCACTAAAATCCTGCTCATGGCTGAATGGCTCGAACTCTCTGATATCGGTAGAATCTTAATTATCCTCATCATAAGTGGTTTTATGCCATTTACGGCGGTTTCCTTTTTGACGGTTATGCTAAAGCGAAAGAAAAAGGAATTTCGTAAGGCACTAACCGAAATGGACATCAGTACCAGCAGATCTGTGGAAGATACTTACTCCGTGAGTCGATTCTTTTTGCCCGTTGTTTTTGTAACGCTAATTTGTATCGTTGCGATCAGCTTTTTCATCTATAGCCATGACCTTAGTGCTGATATGAAGGACAATCTACTGTTAACCGGAGCATTCTTCGGAGAAGGTCGTTCTGACCTGATGTATCAGAGTATGGCTGTTCTTTCTATGGCTTTTCTGGGTGGATTTCTATGGTCCGCACAAAATATCATTCGCAGGATGGTAGCTTATGATCTTTCTCCAAATGTCTATTATAGTGCGGGGATTCGAATTATCCTTGCCTCTGTTGTCGCTTTGGTTTTATCCTTCATTATCGGAGAAGGTAGTAGTCAGAGTATCGTTAGTTTTCGATCTAGCCTCGGCGCTATATCCTTTCTCACCGGGATGTTCCCGGAGCGAGTACTGACATACATCATCAATTTGTATAAGCGCTTTGTAAGTCCGGACGAGTTGAACGAACAAGTTCTTTCGCTTTATAAAATCGAAGGTATTAGCCTTTCTCATCGCGAGCGTTTTGGCGAAATCGGTATTGACAATGCTCAAAACTTAGCTACTGCCAGCCTTACCAAATTACTTATTGAAACACCATATGGTGCTCGACAACTACTAGACTGGATTGGTCAGGCCAAGTTAGTATGTTATGCTAAGGAAAATATTGATAACCTAAGGCAGGTAGGCATTCGAACAGTATTTGACCTGATAAAAGTTCGCCAGACCAGAGAACGACTTATGGAAATTTCCGAAGCAGTGGGTATTAATACCCCAATGCTTCAGGTTATTCACGATCAGGTAGTGAATGACAAAGGAATACAATCCCTTTATAAGTTTCATTTTGGTGTTGATTCTCCAGAAAAGGATACTGAGGATGCTATAAAAAATAGTGCAGACGCCGAAAATATGCCTTTAGAGCTGGACCCTCAGCCTTAGGAAAGTCAGAATGACAGCGAAAAAGATAGTAACATGGCTAGCAGTCAGCTTTGCTTAAGTTTTTATTATTACGCTGCGTTTGCTTTCTCTGAAAGTCCCGGATTAGTTGACTTTTGATCATTTCAAAGGTGAAACTCAGCGAATCACAACTATTAACCATTGTTTTCGTATACCTTAAGAGGACCAAATTTCGTTAGATGATCGGAAGACTTGGATAATGAAACAACTTTACTTAGCCCTTTTATGCCTTTTTTTATGCTTTTCTGCTTATTCACAGAGTGGTCAAGGGGCTTCTAATGTAAATATTGTCCCTAATCCAGGTTTTGAACGTTATTCCGGTACACCTATCGGATGGTTCTATAAAGGAAAACACTTTACAGATGTCATGAAATACTGGGATTCTGCTACTGCAGCTTCTCCGGATGTATTCGGCCCAAAAGTTCGGGTTCCTGCACACTGGGCAGATAAAGGCTTCGGCAAACAAGTTCCTCACGGTGGACAATCAATGGCCGGAATTACTGCCTACGGTTGCGAAGAAGGAAAGCCACACTGCCGGGAGTACATTCAGATTCAACTCAATGAACCCTTAGTCGTTGGGCAAGGATATTACGCTGAGTTTTACGTTAGTCACTTACCAAGATCTATTCAAATCGCTAACATTGGAATGTTCTTTTCTACTAAAAAAATTGCAGAAAAAACAGATCGTCATCTGGCTTTTGAACCACAAATTTCGGCAGATAAAATTCTTTCTGGCCCTAATAACAATTGGGTAAAAGTAAGTGGTCAATTCATTGCGGATAACGAAGCCGATTATCTCCTTATTGGCAACTTTGAACCTGATAGCTCTACTCAAATTAGAGTACCTTTTAGCAATTGTCTCAACTATGCATACTACTATGTCGATGATGTAGTCCTTCGCAAAACAGAGCCTTACGTTGAAGTCCCTACACGCAAAGATGACCTTTGTTGCATCACTGTTGAAGAAGGAAAAATCATACAGTTAAGAGATATCTTTTTTGATACGGATAAATCAGAATTACTACCCCGTTCATTTGTTGAACTCAACAAATTACTAAGACTCATGCTCGACCACCCGAGTATGGTCATTGAAATTCGCGGACATACTGATAGTATGGGAGAAGCGAATTATAACCTCTACCTGTCTCGTAAACGTGCAAAAGCTGTCGTCGAATTTCTAAACCAAAACGGTATCGACCGTTCGCGTACTTTGTATAAAGGATATGGCAATACCGTCCCAATTGCGAGTAATAATGACGAAGAAGGACGGCAACTCAACCGCCGGGTTGAGTTTTTGATCGTATCACTTGGAGCAGAATAACGTCCAAATAATCAATAACTATACTTGATGCAAAGATGGTTTACACTTACAAACCACATCGACGCCAGTGCATCTTGAATTTCATACTAATTTGAGAAGGAAGATTCTTTCAAGGAATTTAAATAATCAAACACTACTCCTTACATTAGCATTATGCTTCTTCCTTATCTTGACAGAAACGAAATCGAAGCCGGTTGCGACGAAGCAGGCCGGGGTTGTCTGGCTGGACCTGTATTCGCAGCGGCAGTAATTCTACCGGTTGATTTTTCTCATGATCTGCTGGATGATTCCAAAAAATTATCAGAAGCCAAAAGAAAAAAACTAAGGCCTATAATAGAAAAAGAACCCGTCGCCTGGGCAGTTGCCCAACTCGATCCAAAAGAAATTGATCATTATAATATCCTATGGTCTTCTTTTCATGCAATGCATCGAGCGCTTGATCAATTATCGACTCGACCAACTTCTTTATTGATAGACGGCAACCGTTTCCTACCCTATCCTGAAGTTCCTCATCACTGCATCATCAAAGGCGATGGTAAATACCTTTCGATCGCTGCCGCTTCTGTCCTGGCCAAAACTTACCGGGATGATTATATGGATTCGCTGGCCCTGACGTATCCCGAATACGGTTGGCACCGCAACAAAGGTTATCCGACCAAAGCACACCGCGAAGCCATCCTTCACCATGGGGCTACGCCCCACCACCGGCGATCCTTTCGATTACTCCCGGCAACTGAACAAGCTAAGTTATTTAATAGAAATGAAGACTAAACCCTAGAAAATTCTCGGATTCAACCGTTTAGGGAGGATTATCGTATATACAATTCCTTAGGCTGTCTTCTCAATATTGAAGCTCGGTCAATCTAGTAAGGTTTTCATCCCAAAAGATGATCTTTCTATTTCCATCTGTAGCAACTAATTTACTGGCATCTTCCTTCCAATCTATTCCCCAAAGAAGGTTTTCAGTAGCTTCTTCTGCTACCAGGTCACCATCTTTGTTCCAAAGCCTAATCTTTTCGCTGGCAGTAGCTAATAACTCTCCATCGCTTGACCATTTAATATTCCTAAATTCTGCCTTACTCTCTTCAATCGATTTGATTTTTTGACCATCATAAGTCCAGTATTGTAATAATGGTGGATAGTGATATTCAAAGTCCCCATAGTCTCCTGTAACAAAAAATTTTCCGTTTGGATGCCAATCCACACATAACATTAATACTTCTTTATTTCTATCCTCAATATGATTTAGGCTATCTGATTCATAATTATACAATATGATTTTTTCGCCGACAGCTACGATAAGATTTTCATCAGGATGCCAGTCTAAACCAATGATTGATTTCTGGTTGGTGTTTACCTTTTTTAGAAAACTCCCTGTTTCATCATACAACGTTAGGTAGCCTTCATAGTCACCGACAGCTAACAAACCTCCAGAATGATTCCATCCTATAGCCCTTGCCCCTTCAATGCTAACACTGTCAAGCTTTATACTTTGGTTGTTATCAAGATTTAGAATGGTCGAAAATGATTTTCCATCTTGTACTGAAACAGCCAACTTGTTTTTGGTAGGATGCCATTTGGCTTTAGTTATGGTTCCTTTATAAGGATAGCTTTCTAATAGTTTAAAATTATCCGCAGAAAATACTCTTAAGGTATCTTCAGAACCTCCCACGACGAACTGATCTTTATTGGGGTGCCAGTCGACTGACCAATAAAACCATTGTTCATTGCTTTCGGACTGTTGCTTTTCTTCTTTTTGGGTTTGCTTGCATCCCCAAATTGTACTCATTAAGATAATTACGAAAAAAATTCTCATTATACCTTTGATTGTCTATTGCAAAAACGGATTCGTCGCCCGCTCGTAGCCAATCGAAGTAGATGGCCCGTGACCGGGATAAACCTTTACATCATCCCCCAAGGGGAACAATTGTTCTTTGATACTAGAAATGAGGGTCGCGAAATCTCCCCCCGGGAGGTCGGTACGGCCGATACTTCCATGAAAAAGTACATCCCCGGCAATCAATTGTTTTGAAACTGCATCAAAAAACGAAAGGCTAGCAGGTGAATGGCCCGGCGTAAAAATAGCTTTGAGCTTCGTATTTCCAAACTCAATTATCTCCCCTTCTTCAATAAATCGTTCCGGCATTGGAGAAGGATCGGTGTATGGAATACCGTAGTTTTTACAAACCAAAGGTGTTGCTTCCAGTACAGAGAGTTCTCCACGATGGATTTCTAAAGGTAAGTTATACGTCTGATGGATAAAATTATTACCAAAAACGTGATCCAGATGACAATGCGTATTGATTAAGCGAACTGGTTTCAATCCTGCTTGTTCAATAAAAGATACGCACTGTTTTCGCTCTTCAGCGGTAAACATACCGGGGTCAAAAATGATACATTCTTTAGTGTCGTCATAGACGATATAAGTATTTTCCTGAAAAGGATTAAAGGTTAGTCCAGCAACATGCATGAAGTTCTTCCGTTTAAATAAGTGAAAAGAATTAGAACTGCCTGCAAAGATACACTTCACAACAGTTTACATTGACAAACTGTTAAAAAAAAGGCATCTTTAGTATAAAGCTCTTAAATATCACGATATTTTAAATTCTTTAGTTGAAAAGCTTGCTCTCCGCAATCTTTAAACCTTAAAATAAGTGCCCGTTAATTTGATCAATAAGCTTTGAACCTATGCTCAACTATAAATTTTACACCTTTCTTCTTTCTCTTTTTTGCCTAAGTACTGTTTTTGGGCAGGGTACACAAGTTGAATTTGGTAAAAACCGTGTACAATATCATGATGACTTCAAAGAATGGCTACAATATGAAAGCATCAACTTCATCACCTACTTCTATGGAGAAAGCCGAAACGTAGCACAGTCCGTAGTTCAGTTTGCAGAGTTGGATCATGATGAGATCCAAAGCATCCTTGAGCATCGGATGAATGATAAAATAGAAATCATCGTTTATACGGACATTACTGATCTTAAGCAAAGTAATATTGGCAGTGAAGAAACCTTTATCACCAAAGCTGGTCAAACCAAGATCGTCGGCAATAAAGTCTTTGTTTATTTCGATGGAGACCATAATCACTTAAGACAACAGGTAAGAGAAGGTATCACTTCGGTGTACATCAATGCTATGCTCTTTGGTTCTAATCTTCAGGAGATTGTCCAAAATGCAGTAATGATGAATTTGCCGGAATGGTTTAAGCAAGGATTGGTTGCTTATGTTGGTGAACATTGGGGCGTAGAATCAGACAATCAACTTAGAGATATTATCCTTCAGAAAAAATATAAAGACTTCAGCAGCTTTGCAGAAGAGAACCCAAAATTGGCAGGACACTCAATGTGGTACTTCATTAGTCAGAATTATGGCCAATCTACGGTTTCGAATTTACTTTATCTCACAAGAATCAATCGAAGTATTGACAGTGGGTTCCTTTACGTACTCGGGACTTCATATAAAAAGACGACCGGAAATTGGTTGGAATATTTTAATCAACGTTACAAGAAAGAAACGGACGATATGGTTTCTCGGCCAGAAGGTCGCTTGCTTAAAGTGAAGAACAAACGCAAAGTTCCACTTACCCAAGTTAAACTAAGTCCAGATGGTAAAAACATCGTTTACGTCGCTAATGAAATCGGTAAGTATAAAGTCTATTTACAGGATGTTCGATCTGGCGACCGTAAAGTAATCCATAAGGGTGGTTTCCGAAATCCTATTCAGGCAACTGATTATAATTACCCCCTACTCGCGTGGAGCCCAAACAACATGGAAGTTTCTATAGTCTATGAAAGCCGCGATGTCATTAAGCTCCTCCGATACGATACGAATAGTAAAGAAAAAATAACGGAAGATCTTGATCCGCAATACCAACGGGTGTATAGTACAGATTACATTAACCCTGGCCAAATGCTTTTCTCCGCAGCAGTCAGAGGATTCTCAGATTTATATATTTACTTTCCCGCCACACGCCAAACGCAACGTATCACTAATGACTTTTATGATGATCTGGATGCGAAGTTTGTACGAATCAGAAATAAGAAAGGCATTCTATTCGCATCTAATAGAGATGATGTAGAGCTTAAGTCCTTGAGACTAGATACCATTTTGCCATTAAACAAAATGGATATCTTCTATTATGATTTGGAAAACAAGTCCAATGAACTTGTTCGAATAACTAATACTCCTTTTGCAAGTGAGCGTAGCCCTTTTGCTGTGGACAGCACCTGGTTTTCTTTTCTATCTGACCAAAGTGGAATCAATAATCGCCAATTTGGCTATCTCGAGGATTTCATCGCTTATTATAATCAGAATATCTTTCTCAATGATGGTTCTACAATCACACTACATCAGGATTCCAGCCTTGCAAGTCTTGATTCTACCTTGATTGATTCTATTGTAATCGAACCAATTATTAAGCAAAGATCTATCAATCATAATGCAAGTAATTATGATCGCAATATCGTAACTCAACATGCCGCACCAAGAGTTGGGCGATTTGTTCAAAATGTATACAAGGACGGAATCTATAAATTCTATATCGCGGACATCAATCCTGACTCTGTGGCAGCAGTCAGTCTAACCAAGTTTCGAAAACAACAAAACATTTATTTAGAAAACGCTGTAAGCAGTAACGCACCTCAAAAGAAAAACAGCGGTATCGCTCAAAAGGTAATCGAAGAAGAAGTACCAATTAAAGAAGCTCCAGTGGTAGAAGCACCTGCTCCGCCAGCGAAGAGAGACACCAGTAAAGTCGATATTGATAATTACTTTTTCCAAAGTGAATTTGATAATAACGAACCCGCTCCGGTGGTCAAAGTAGAGGAAGAAGATGGAAGTATTGAAATCAAAAAAGAAACAGCTCCCCCGCCTTCTACGCAACCAGCACTTACCTATGATGCGAGCAGTGTTCCTTTTGAGTCAAAAGTCATTCGTTTCCGTCCCTCTCGGATCGTTCCTTACCGGCTGAAGTTTAGAACTGATTTTGTAACTACTCAACTTGATAATAATTTATTATTTGGCGGTCTAGATTCCTATGCAGGGTCACGCCAGGACACCTACCGTACTCCTCCTCCGGGAATCCTTCTTAAAGCGAACTTCAAGGACCTTTTTGAAGATTATCAGTTTGAAATGGGAGTACGAATTCCGACGACCTTCAATGGCGCTGAATACTTCATCTTATTTGACGATAAAAAGAAAAGGCTGGACAAGCGCTACGCACTTTATCGTCGTAGCTTACGCTTTACTCAGGAAGGACTAAACCCGATTATTCCTGAGCGTTCTAAAGAAAATGTTTTCCTGGCTCAAATGCAGGTACGTTATCCTTTGGATATCTTCCGCAGCATTCGAGCAACTGGTACGCTACGCTTTGACAAAGCATTCTTATTAGCAACTGACCAAAACGCCTTAAATACACCAACTTTCAATCAACAACGACTCGGTATTAAACTAGAATATGTATTCGATAATACGCTCGACATTGCAATCAATATCAAAAACGGAACTCGCTACAAAGTATATGCTGAAGTCTTGAAAAAATTCCAGGTTGACTTCATCGATAACTTCGAGTTTAATTTAGCAGATGGATTTATGACGGTTATTGGTTTTGATGCAAGACATTATCAAAGATTAGATAAACACTCAATCCTCGCCATTCGGGCAGCTGGTGCAAGTTCTTTTGGATCAGAAAAAATCTTATACTTCTTAGGAGGTGTGGACAATTGGTTGATACAGCGATTCAATAATGAGATTCCTCAACCAGCACAAGATGAATTTGCCTTCCGTACTTTGGCAAGTAACCTTCGGGGCTTTAGATATAATATTCGAAATGGCAACAACTTCGCACTTATCAATACTGAATTGAGAGTGCCGATTTTCAAATATTTCATTAAGCGAATTAACTCCAGTTTCTTCCGGAACTTCCAACTCGTAGGGTTCTTTGATGTAGGAACGGCCTGGCAAGGCTCTACCCCATTTACTGACGATAGTCCATTGAATACGATCTTCATTCAGAATCCTCCTAACGTTACCGTGAGAGTAAATTACTTCCGCGACCCAATTGTAGCTGGATATGGTGCAGGAATCCGTACGATGATTTTTGGATACTTTGTCCGATTTGATTACGCCCGGGGTATTGAAACCAGAGTGGTACAAGATCCTCGTTTGTATTTTTCTATTGGAATGGATTTTTAAGGAGAGGACCAGTGTAACAGTGTAATAGAATAGCAGTATCTAAAACAATACGACTTTCCTGTTACACTGCTACACTGCTCTACTGTTCCCCTGTTACACTGTTACACTGTTCCCCTG
>JAHDHW010000012.1:56064-62036 GCA_020631105.1 Saprospiraceae bacterium
CTGTTACACTGTTCCCCTGCTACCCTACTCAAAACCTCCCCGTATTTTTATCCTTAACTTCTTCAGCCCTCTCAGCTTTCATATTCTCATAATGATTGTATACTGTATTGATAAAACTTAAAATCATTCCTAGTCCGATCAGAATATAAACCATCGTAAAAATCTTACCTCCATCCGTTTGAGGAGAAAAATCACCATAGCCTATTGTTGTCAAGGTAATCACGCAAAAGTACATACAATCAATCCAGCTCCAGCCTTCCAGGTAGTGATAAACCACGCTTCCAATCCCGATAAAAAACATTGAAGTTAATAATAGGTCGCGGTATTCTTTATCTTTTAAGAAGGAGATGATCGTTCTGAGAAATAACATATCTTGATTTTTAAAACACTTGGCTAATGTTGTTGATTAATATCACGAATAGCAGCTCGCACCATATTTAGTTTTGACAAATGTCCTTGAGATAATAATTGGATTTGCCAGTTTTCTTTTAAGTTTAAAGCTCGAAAAACTGCTTTGGCAGTCATCTCTCCATCATATATTGCAGCAATTCTACCATAAAAGTCTTCCAAAAAATCAAGTTTGTTTTGCAAACGAGATTTCGGGTTTTTAAGGACTGGATTATGACAACAAAACATTACCTCAAAATCTAAGGTCAATACTTTTTTTAGTGAATGAATCTGTTGTAGCATACTTTCGCTGTACAGGAAATAACTGATGTAATCGTTCACAAATAAATCCGCCGAAAACAGCCAGCCTTTATTGGGCTCATATAATGCGAGCATGTCTTTTGCATGACCGGGAATTGGTATTAATTCAAATTGAAATTGCCTGGTGTTAATTTTCCCTGTGACAGGAATTATATTTTTATTCGCTGGTCGATCACCCCAAACCATCCTTTGGGCAAAACTAATCCTCGGAGGATCTTCCATAAGTTGAGCACAAGCCGATGAGCCATAAACCGGGCATTTAAAATGTGCTGCCAGAGGTTCTAAATTACCGGAATGATCCTCATGATGATGCGTCAAGAATATCTGTTCAACCGATAGTTTTTTCACCTCTTCCAAAACATGCTTCCGGGCACCGGATTGACCAGTATCTATTAACAATCCATCAACATAATAAACATAAACCCACATGGTCGGCCTCCCAAAATAGTGATTGGAAAACTTAAATGCTTTAACTGCTCCGTGTTCAAATGTGCTTACTGATGGCAATGAATCTTAGTTAAAATTTCACGAAGCGCTCCACGTAATTTTGCGCTCCATCATTGACACGAAGGAAGTATTGACCTGCAGGAAGCGAAGCTACTGATAGTTGTTGATCAGCGTCTCGTAGCATCAGCGAATACATCAACTTGCCCTGAGCATCATAAACCCAGGCCGTCCCATTGACAGGCTTCCCCAATTGAATATAATCCGATGCGGGGTTAGGAAATAATTGAAGTTGGTTCTCTACAAAAGCTTCTTCCGTGGAGACATCTAATCCAAAAAAGCGCGCCCAAAATTCTTGCTGGTACCAATTCGTTACCTCCTCGTCATAGATAAACAACGTGTTCTCATCATGGATCGAACCCGCTGAAGCCGTCCAGTTATGAGACCCTGTAATCAACAAGGGATTTGCGCTAGCATAATCAACGATGGCATATTTGTGATGGAGTGTTGGACCATCTGGCCATTGTGATCCATCTGCATTTTGATAATCCTGTACGTTGACTCCATTACCTAAAAGGTAGTCATATTCATCTCCATTGAACTCAACATAATCAATAATTCCCTTGACATCGACACCACGGTTGTGCGCATCCAAGACTGCATTACCAAGACTATTTTCAGTAAAAACGAGCACCGCAAATGCTAGTTCACCCTGTGCATTATCAATCGCATTTACGATTTTTCCACTTACGCCATCCGACGGAGAAAAGTAACACTCTACCGCTGTCCCTTGTAGGTTGAAACAATGAGGAGTGTTGTCTAATTTATCTGCTCCGAATCTCGAGTTTAGTGGGCTAGGTGTTGCACCATCTCCGCCCCACATCTCTTCAAACTCTAAAGTATAAGTCCTTGCCAATGACTGATCCTGAATACAGATGACATTATTATAGTCCCAACCCAGGTTGTTAACTGTATGATTCATTGACCCTGTGAGCACCCAGCATGTATTATAATCTTCGCGGTCCACAACCATAAATTTGTTGTGCATGATCCCTTCTGAGTTTCCTTCCAATACAGGGATATTAGTATTCAGATTATCAATCAAAACATCATTATCTCCTTCATCATCCGATATCACTCTTACCGTGACTCCGCGATCATAAGCTGCGTTTAGCGCTTCCACTATCGCTTCATTCTGCGCCTCGTACATTGTAAAATCCAAGCTGGTTTGAGCCAGATCAATATAAGAGATGATCGTATCGATAATTGAGGCCGTGTAGATTGCTCCGGAAGTAGTAGTTACAGACTCATCGACAGGATGATTAAAATAAGCTTTGATTGCCCCTGAACTGAGAGAAGTCGTCGCTGCTGCTCTCGTTTGGCTCGAAGCACTTGCACCATCAGCGGATGAAGTAACCATAAAGTAATAAACAGATCCGTGATCCAGATTTTCTAATGTGACGGAATGCGAAGTTGTTAGTTCACTAAAGTCCACAATGATGAGTAATTCAGCAGGATCAGTTCCGTAGCGTATCTCTGAGTTTGCCGGCACATTAGTTTCCCATGAAATTGTCATACTATTAGTACTAAGATTGGATTCTTTAGGATCAACTGTAAAAAATAAGGCTTCTGCGATTTCAACATCATCCGCATTTCGGGGCACGATCTTATAGGCTTCAAAAGAATAATGTAGAGGTCCGGTGAGGTTGTATTTCACATCCTGGCTAGCACTGTAGAGATATAAAAGATCATCTACTGCGCATGGCCCACTTCCATCATTCAATTCGAATTCTCCAAATCCAATATCCGGATTAGTACAGGTAGCTTCCTGAACTTGTACCAGCATCCCTTCATAATCTTCCTGATTCACATCATTAGTTGATAATACAACAGGTGCTGGCAGAGCATTACCGGATGAGATCACGGTCAAGGAAGTTATGCCTACGAGCTCCGTTAAATCAAAAAACTCTGCTACGTTTCCGGTGATCATGATGGAGTCGCCAACATTCGGGGCAAAATCCTGATCATATACATACACGCCACTTCGGACATCTGTCCCGTCTTGAATATAATAACCTGAACCATGTGTTGCGGTAACGATTCCATATGTAGTAACTTCCTGATCCACATATGGGGAAGCATCTCCGGAACCCTGAATCTCTGCAATGGTTTGAGCTTGTAGACTACAGACAAGCAATACTAAAATAAAGGTAATTGTGTTTTTCATCGATAATAATTTAAATGGAATGATGAATGGTTAACAGAAATGCTAGAAGGTAAATTAGCGTATACTACTTTTTTGAGCAGATTCGCTTCAAAAGAAAGTATAAATTTAAAAGTTCTTTGGTAGAAACTACCCCAATTCCACTACCTTTGTTGAATGGATACAAAAACAAAATCGATGGATCAATTGGACGCTTTGAATCAGGTAGCTGAATTTCACCGAACATTTCAACATCCGGTGCTGGATGAACCAACTATACCTTCTGCTGATCGCTGTAAATTAAGAGTTGCTTTACTTGCAGAAGAACTAAAAGAGCTACAAGAGGCCATTGAAGATAATGACCTGGTTGAGATCGCTGATGCGCTTTGCGATATCCAATATGTCCTTTCGGGAGCTGTACTGGAATTTGGCTTAGGTGATAAATTCCGAACGCTTTTTGATGAAGTGCAGCGCTCAAACATGAGTAAAACTTGCAGCACAGAGGAGGAAGCTATGGCGACCATGGAGCATTATAAGCAAAAAGACGGAGTAGATAGTTATTATAAAAAATCAGGGGACGTATTCCTTGTATTCCGAAAGCCGGATAATAAGACCTTGAAATCTGTGAATTATTCTCCTGCAGATTTAAAATCTATTCTCGAAAAATAGATTAGGTAGTTATCGGATTAGATTGCGGCATAACTTTTCGAAAAAAGCAAAGTTCTTTTCGATTTCTGCAGCGGTCATCTTCTGTCCAATTTGATAGGCAATGATGACCTCATCTCGCCCCTCGACGTTCCACCCCGGAGAATCTCCGATGTCATCTAAGAAATCCGGCGACAAGGACTGACGTAATTCTGCCGGGTCATTCGTCGCAATGGTATAATTTGCTCGAAATTCCGGTGTAGTTGGGATAATAGGTTCGATGCGCTCGAAGAAAATTTCTTTGAGTGAAGAAAACTTTCCTTTGGGCTGTATACTAAAGATAGGCAGATCTAAATCTGTATTTTTCGCATCCTTTTTCCGGCTTCTCTTCTGCGCAGCGCCATTCCTAAATTCGAAAACGGTAGCTGCATTTCTTCCAAAATCACCAAAGTAATTATAATCGTAAATACGATACTGCCCTACAGCTTTATTCGTTGGCATAATCACCCCGATCAAGCGCTTGTCTTTCTTTCCCTGAAACAATTGAAAGGGATACCTGGCAATAGGATCAGCAGCAAAATTAATCCTTGCCTTGAACCGCCAACCATAATGTTTTGCCAAAGTCCGTAAGGTACTTATCCTCGCACTTGGGAAAAACAATCCAATAATATCATCAATTACGCCGCGCATGTTTGCAATTTAATATTTTAAACTTTCCTTAAAGTAACTCTAGCACTATTTTTAATCATCCTTCGTTTTGACAATACTTCGTATCTTGTCAGAATTACATAATCATAAGGAATGTTTTGCTGACCAGGAAATATATTCGATAAACGTCACCTTTTATTTTTTGAGTCGTATTAAAGTTTAAAATCTACTTCATCGGACTAAAACTATACCTAACATGTCTACTCGTCGTCAATTCATCAAGCAGACCTCCGCAGCTTCCTTAGCTTTTGCGTTTCCAAGTATAATTATACCCAAGAAAAAAGAAAGTCTTGGAGTTGCATTAGTCGGACTGGGCTACTACAGTACAGATCTTTTAGCGCCTGCTTTGCAATTGACAAAACACTGCCATCTCGCCGGTATCGTTACCGGTAGTCCGAATAAGATTCCGATCTGGCAAAAGACCTATCAGATCAAAGATCAAAATGTGTACAACTATGACAATATGCATGAGATCTCGAATAATCCGGACATTGATGTTGTTTACATTGTGTTACCAACCAGCCTCCATGCAAAATACGCGATAAAAGCAGCTCAGGCTGGTAAAAATGTTTGGTGTGAAAAACCAATGGCTCGTACCAGAAAAGAGTGTTTGGATATCATTACTGCATGTCGACGAAACAAAGTAAAACTTTCGATAGGTTATCGTATGCAACACGAACCTAATACTCAACAGGTTATTAAATATGCTACTTCCAAACCTTATGGGAAAATCATGACCATAACAGCAGAAGCAGGCTACCGTGGTGGTACTGCTGATCATTGGAAACTTAAAAAATCAATGGGAGGTGGCGCAATGTATGACATGGGAGTCTACCCACTTAATGCTGTCCGTTACGCAACACAAGAAGAACCTATTGCAGTAATCTCTGCCAAACATAGTACGACCAGGCCCAAAGCATTTAATGAAGTGGATGAAACCACTACTTTTCAGCTTGAATTCCCGAGTGGCGCAATTGCAAATTGTCGAACCAGCTTAGGAGAAAGCCTCAATACTCTACACGTTGATTGTAAAAGCGGTTGGTACGAATTAAAGCCTTTTCAATCCTATTCAGGAGTAAGTGGTAAAACCTCTGATGGAAAATTATTGAACGAATTTATTCCAAACCAACAGGCTAAACAAATGGATGATGATGCACTAGCCATCAAAAATAATACTCCAGTCCTCGTACCTGGTAAAGAAGGGATGAAAGATATTAGAATCGTTGAAGCTATTTACCAGGCAGCCGCCAGCGGCCAACAAATC
>JAHDHW010000149.1 GCA_020631105.1 Saprospiraceae bacterium
CCCCATGACCCATGTATAAATCACAATTGGGCCTTAATTTTGGCGATAATACTTATATTAGCACAAAGACTAATAACATGTCCGACGAAAAACCAACTTTAACCCCGCCAGCGCAACTTCCTGAGATTTTAAAGAGCCATCGGCAGCTCATCAGTATTGAGTCCGAACACATCTTACAGCGAAGAAAGATATTACATAATTCAGAGGATACATTAAAAGATTTGGATGAAACCAAGTTTGGTTTAGCGCTAAGTGGTGGTGGGATTAGATCAGCAACAATTAACCTGGGGATTCTCAAAACCCTTAACAAATTTGGCATTATTAAAAGAGCCGATTATTTGTCTTCTGTATCCGGAGGAGGGTATACAAGTGCTTATGTACAGGCTACACTGAAAAACTCCGGAAAATATGAAGCCTTATTTGATGATGAGCATATTGCATATATGCGGTCACGTGGAGAGTATATGATACCGGGGCAAGGCTGGATAAAGAATTGGAACAGTCTGATTCTGGCAGTAGCGTTTATTGTAAGTACGCTGATGAGTTGGCTGAGTCCGATTATTGTAATCTCATTAGCTTACATTATTTACACAATTATTGGGAAGTTTGCTCAATTGGAAAGCTGGTTGCCTAGTGTCCGTTCGATGTTCGAAGGGCTTGGCCTGTTAAGGTATAGCCTGGGGGTATTAGGGATAGTTTTGTTTTTGCACCTAACGGTTAACCTCATTTTCAAATATCAAATCGGAGTCTCCCGTAAGTTTAATAAAGTAGAGTCCTTTTTTATAGGGATTGGGGGGATTTGGATGGTGGTGTTTATGTTGACCGGACTAACAGTAGAAGGCGCCTTTGGTCAGTTAGAATATTGGCAATATCTTCTGTCTGCAGTAGTTTTAATACTAGCTGGCTTCTTTACGAATCCGAATTCTATTAGCTTTCATCGCTTTTATCGTAACCAGTTAGCGGATGCGTTTTTACATTTTACAGGGACCTTCAAAAATGTTCGACTCAAAGAACTGTTCAAAGTGAACTCCAGCCATCAAAAAGATTTTTTGGCGCCCTATCCCTTAATTAATACCTGCCTTAATCTTCAGGCAACTGATGATAAGCGATTCGCAGGCTCTAAAGCAAGTGATTACTTTTTGTTATCCCCTTTATATTGCGGCGCTAAATTAACCGGATATGTGAGGACAGATGCCGCACCAGATTATAGTTTTATGACCTTGCCAGCGGCCATTACGATTTCTGCCGCTGCAGTCAACCCGGGTATGGGGATGTACTCGAATAAGTTACTGAGTATTTTTATGACCATCTTCAATGCCAGACTTGGATTCTGGGTCGCTAATCCCTTGAAGAAGTATACTAGTGGTTTGGTATGGTGGCCTACTTATTTTTTCTATGAGCTGTTTTCATTAATCGGTACCGATAATCGTAAACTGAATATCTCTGATGGAGGCCATATTGAAAACCTTGGAGTATATGAATTATTAAGACGGCGTTGCCGATTAATCATTGCGGTAGATGCCGGAGCTGACCCGGAATTTACTTTCTCTGATCTGGAGAATTTGACGATCCGCGCTCGTAACGAATTGGGAGTAGATATTCATTTTAGAGATGATTACATCCCCGAAGAGGTGATTCGACCTAAACCTTCACATGGATATTCTGAAAAGAGATTTGCCATTGCAGATATTTATCAATTATGGGAGGAAATCAAACCAGAGGATAAAGATGGTAATCCTATTCTGGATGAAACGGGACAAAAGGTAGAGGTATTAATTAATTATAAGCGAGTCCGTACCTTGATAGATGCCTTGAATGAAGAGGAAAATCAGGAAATGGAAGACGTCATAGCCAAGCTTAATGTCCGTAAAAACCTAAAAGATATTATTGATGCACTATTGATTAGTGATCGAAAAAGAGCTCGAAACGTTTTAAAATACCTCACCGAATCTGAAAAACTTCAACGTGTTTTTGAAGTCTTACTGGATATGCTCCGAGAAGCGAATGTAATGCTCGAAGGAAAACTAGAACGTAAGCTAGGCGATGATAAATTGGTGCAGTCTGCTTTGAGTCAGGTTGTCAACGTTGTTGAAAAAAGAGTGCTAAGTTTACTTAAGGTGGGAACACTGGTCTATATTAAATCTTCGGTCACCGCTCCGGAAGGAAAGCCACAGTTGGGAGACCGAAATAGTCTGGCGTATGGTACCTATAAATATAAAATCTATCATCCTTCCTTTCCGCATGAACCAACCTCCGATCAGTTTTTTGATAAAATCCAGTGGGAGTCTTACTTCCAGTTGGGCCAGTTTATTGGAGCAGAAGTATTGGGAGATGACCACTTGTTAACCTTTTCAAACAAAGCTAAAGAGCAATTTTCTATTCAGCAGTTATTGGATCACTTTAATAGTGATGTTCCTTTATTCGAGCAGCGCAAAGTGGAAGTTGTACCTGAGCAAATCGAAGAAGACCTTATCCCACTGCAACCACTTCCGAGTATCGAGAGCAGCCCGGTAGAATCTATGGAGGAAGTTGCTGCGGAAGTCCCCGATCCTGAGCCTGCTGCTTCGGAGCCTGAAGAAGTTATGATAGGGCCTCCAGCTCCTATGGCTATGCCACCTTCTTCTGAGGAAGATAAAGTTGTCATTGGGGAAGAAGTTCAATATAAGATGTAGAAACTGCTCAAAAATTATTTGAAATGAGTTTAATGGTCTTGCCATATATCAGGAGTCAGGAAACTGGGAAAATGGTTTATATTGATAACTTAGTAAAACCACCATTCAATGATTTGTTTGGTGTTGAAACCTGGCGATTTAGAGTATGGGGCTCTCGAGTTATAGAAAGCCTTGATTGTAAAATATTAGCCTCTCTTAAAAAAACTGATATCTATGCGGAAGAAAAAGAGCTTAAAGCATTAGAAGCGGAGTTGTTGCGAGTCAAAGAGGAATTAAAAAATATCTCTCCAAAGATAAATACTGATGAAAGCTCCATAGAATTTCGATTAGAAAATGCAATGGAGGCCGTTCGAATTGCAAAAGAACACCCGAATGGTGGGGTTTATATTGGTTGAGGTCATCACCTCTCTACCTGATAAACTATCAAACTATCTTCTCTTTTATTATGCAGTAATTTCCTGTAATTACTCATTTGGAGGCTGGCTTAGTTAGACTTTTTAGTTTAAATTTTGCCCGAAACCCTGAATTTTGAATACTTTTCTTATTCTTCCAAAATTTTTTTAAAAATTTATCTCGGATGTAATATTCTGATAATCAATTGAATAGATTGGTTGTGGTGTATAATACTATGCAATAGGGTAGTACTATGTATTGCATAGTACTATAAGTTTTTATAGATTTGTGTTATGAAGTTAGAAAACGCAAAGGCACAGATGCGGAAAGGCGTGTTAGAGTTATGCATCCTTTCGATAATAGCAGAAGGAGAAGTTTATCCTTCTGACATTATCATAAAGTTGACGGATGCACAGCTCTTGGTAAAGCAAGGCACCTTGTATCCGCTCCTCACTCGTCTTAAAAATGCGGGGCTTCTTTCTTACACATGGAAAGAATCTACCTCTGGACCTCCTCGGAAGTATTTTCATATTACAGACGACGGTACATCTTTTTTAAATGATCTTTTAGACACTTGGGGACAACTCGTACATGCGGTTTCGGAATCCACAAAAAACTATCAACAACAATGAATAAAGTATTCAACATCAATCTAGGCGGCTACCCTTTTACAATCGACGAAGATGCTTATTTACATTTGAGTAACTATCTGACTTCGATCCATAATCATTTCCGGGATTCGGAAGGTTATGAAGAAATCACCAGTGATATTGAAGCTCGTATGGCAGAGCTCTTCCAGGATCAGCTAAACGGTCGTCAGATTGTAACCACTAAGGATGTTAGTAATGCCATTTCGATAATGGGTACACCAGAGGATTTTGGTGCGGAGCCATCAGCGGAGCATATTTTCGAAGACGAAGAGCCAGTGAATAAAAAAGGAAAATACAAAACGGGAAAGAGACTTTTCCGGAATTCAGAGGACGAAGTTGTTGGTGGTGTATGCTCTGGATTAGCAGCTTACTTTGGGATCGAGGATCCAATCTGGATACGAATAGGCTGGATACTTTTTACGATCTCAGGTGGCTTAGGAATACCGGCATATATTATACTTTGGGTAATCGTACCTAAAGCGGAGACTGCAGGTGATCGACTTTCGATGAGAGGAGAAAAAATAAATGTATCCAATATCGGAAAGATTATAGAAGAGGAAATGGTCAATTTCACAGATAAAATGGAGCAATTCGGTAACGACTTCCAATCAAAAAAAAAACCTTTGGAGCGACTGGAACAGTTGGAAATGGTAGAAGAAGTCGAGTACGGAATGCCATTAAGAAAGGGATTTCACTGCTAGGCGCAGCTATTTCTACAGTAGTAAGGACCTTCGCAAAAATTTGGAAACCCATATTTTTTATAGTAGGATTTGCGCTGATTATTGCATTATCTGTCATTTGGGTCATGTCAATAATCAGTTTTTTTATGGCCAAGCCATATGTAAATTATTTCTTCGCCGGATCCCAATTTTTATCTTACCTGGGAATTGTCAATGTACTTAGCTTATTCGGTGTACCACTCCTGGGTATTATTCTCTGGCTCTCACGCTATGTTTTCAAAACTAAAGTAACGCCTAATTTCAAAGCCGGCATGTGGTCTTTCTGGGTAGTTAATGTGGTGAGTCTTTTTGCACTGGGCAGTTATCAAAGTGCTCAATTCCGTGGACATACAGAGATCGATAGAGTAGTGGATGTCTCCGTTATCCAGACGGATACGCTAAACCTTCGGGTCGAGCCGGATCCGCATACCGGAGCTTCTTTCTCCTTTGGTAATCTAAAAATTAGTAATGAGCGATTAATTTCAAAGCATATACATCTTGACATTGAGAAAGCGGATGGCAATCAATTCGAATTAGTACAGGAGTTCTATTCTCGGGGAGCGTCCGAAAGCGATGCACGTAAATTAGCAGAATCCATTACTTATGATCTGCAAGTCACCGAAAATATGATATCGTTTCCTCGAATAATGGAGTTTGGTACTGGTGATCAATGGCGGAATCAGCATATTGAATTAACCTTGAAAGTGCCGGAGGGCAAAGCCATTAATTTTGTAAACAAACCCTATGCTCTAACCTATCATGTTGATATTGATCGAGAAGTTGAATATCCAGGATTAGATGAAGGTCAGATTTGGGTGATGGGATCGAACGGATTAGTGAATAATGACTTTGTAAACCGATCGCAACGTAGTGAAGAGTTTAAATACAAGGATTTTAATAGTATCCAATTGGATGGGCATATGAAAGTAACACTGCAAAAAGGAGACGAGCACAAAATTACGATGTCCGGCAAACCTCATTTTCTTGACAAAGTAGAGGTCGTACAATTAGAAGAAACCTTGAATATAACTTTCGATCGCGACCCTCACTACGTGAGTTCTCCCGTGCGGATTAACATTACTTTACCGGAATTGCATTCATTGAATAGTAAAAATACGGATGATGTAAAGGTTCAGGGATTTACTCAATCATTGATGCGGATAAAGCATGATGGCCGCGATGAATTGCGTGTCGTTGCCAAGATTGACTCCCTCTTCTTGCTACAGGATAATCGATCAGAGATTACGCTGAAAGGAGAAGGGAATTACCTGGATGCTAAACTGGATCGATATACAGATTTAGATGCTGACCGATATAGCGTTAAAAAAGCAAAATTGGATATTGCTTCCTCTTCACGGGCTAAGGTAGCTGTTGCGGATTCATTATGGAGCTATCAACATGGGAATGGACGACTTGAAGTAGATGGTGATCCGGTGTTAATTGACGAAAAGGCATTGGAGAGGGCTCGTGAAAGACAACAGCAACAAGAGCAATAGGTTTTTTCATTTTTCTAAAGGTATATTATGTACAGAAAATTCAAAAAAATAGCATTTAGTATCCTTAGTTTTTTAGGAATAGGTTTTTTGTTTTGGTCGGTGTTATTGTTAAACCCTACGCTATCTTATGCACATTCGACAGCTTTGGATAATATCACCATCTATCATAATGAACCCCTTCCGGAAGCAGTAGAATCTATATTGAGTGATGCTATTCAGTTAGTTAAGGCATCACCGCTTTATAGCGCGGAAGAACAAATTGATATCTGTTTAAATGATGGCTCCTATTATCCTCAACTTTGGATTTATCAGGGAGGACTAGCCTATGCTTTTTATAATAAAGTGGTGATGAATCATTCGGAGCCTAATTTTTCAGAGAACAGAGCATACTATACCTGGGAAGTCAATAATAATGAAACACGGAAAGTTGATCTCACCTGGCTAATTGCTCATGAAATAACGCATACGATGCAATCCCGTTGGGATCGTTTATTTCCATTGAAGTATGACTTTTGGAAGATTGAGGGCTACGCAGAATATATATCTCGCGCCTGGCAGGGAGATGGTCAGATAAAAGAAAAGTTGGAGGTTTTAATAGTAGCAAAAGAAAAGGAGCAAACGGGTATTCCAATCATATCACTTTCAGATGGCACGATTCAATCTGTCTCTTACTTTGAATACGCTCTCGCCGTTCAGTACCTCTTAGAAGTAAAAGGACTTTCGATTGACCAACTTTATGAAGATCAAACGAAGCTTGATGCAGTCTATGAGGAATTAAAGGAGTGGACCGAAAGTCAGAAGTAAAAACTTGTTTGATTTTTTAATGCTCCCGTTTCAGGGATCGGAGCCTCAGCGAAAAATAAAACCAATACAATGAAAACTAAGCTTAAAAAATGGAGCCTGAGAATTGGCGCCACACTCGCACTTTCCTTTATAATTTTATTGACTGCTGTTCTTTATCCGTCCTTTAGTTATGCCAATAGTACGGAGATCGGGGATCGATTGACGGTTCATCATAATCAGGAACTGACTCCTGAGTTGGTAGATATTCTGATGGAGAGTTATGCGATTGTAGAGCAGGCAGAAATTTTTGATCGGGAGTTTCAGATCAATGTATGTCTCAATGATGGTTCACGGTATCCGGATCTGATTCGAAAGATTCGCGGAGAAGCCTTTGCTTATGGCTTTGCAAATAATACAGTTGTCGCTGTGGATATTTTTCCCAAAGAGAATTATGCCATCTGGCAAGGTCGAAAACGGATTTTAGTAGAACTTTTTGCACACGAATTCATCCATAATTATCAGTACAATACTTATGGGTTTAGCTCACTCAATTTTCCTTTCTGGAAGCTGGAAGGATATTGTGAATATGTAATGACCCGAAGAAACCCAGACATAAACTTAGCAGAGGATATTCAAGTCTTGTTAGAGGCGGAATCGAAAAAAATGGAGGATTGGGATTGGATTCAATATGGTGAAGGCTTCGGCACCACACCAATTTATCTCCGAAGTCGGTTACTGATCCAATACTTGATCGAAGTAAAAGGAAAGACCTATGATCAAATTGTAAATGATGATTCCATAAACGAAAAAGAACTTAAAGAGGAGATGATTCAGTGGGCGTCAGAAACAAATTAGCATACTTTATTTGATTAGTTGATTATATCCTGAATGATTGATACACAACCAATTATCTTCAGGTTAAGAAGACCGCTGGCAATGATGGCCGCGGTCTTTTTTATTATTCGCTGATGCTTCCCGATTGCATCGGAACGAGCGCTGATCATGATCCCGACAACTGCCGGGACACCGGTCAATCCTTCTGCTCGGACTATAATCTCTCCGTGCTTTAAAACATCTTCCCTATCTTTGCGTTTTTTACGGACATGAATAAGCATCTTAAATACATCAGCTGGATTGCCTTCTTTGGATTACTTATCCTGACTTCGGCCTGCAAAACTTCAAAACGAAGCGGAGGCACGACCGAGTTAAAAGAGTTGACAAGCAGACAATTGCTCAAAGGTTTAAATGATAACAAGATCGAAGCAGAGTGGCTTAGCGCCAAAGCAAGAGCTTCGTATGATGATGAGTACGAATCCCGAAAATTTAATATCAACTTTCGTTACCGAAAGGATAGCCTGATTTGGTTGAATGTGAAGAAAGCGACCGTCGAAGCTTTTCGCGTTCAGGTAACCCCCGATAGCTTCTTTTTAATTGATCGATTAAACAAAGAATATTATATCAATAGTATTTCAAAAATCGAAGATCGATTTAACCTCCCAGAGAGAAGTGCTGAAGACCCGGCGTTATTCAAAGTCCTAGAAAATATACTTCTTGGTAATCCCTTGCTTTTTGCCGGCTCTCCTTTGGAATCAGGCGTAGATGGGGAAGAGTATACCCTAAAAGGAGAAACTTCAAACTTCAAAAGTGAATACCGGATTGAAGGTGCAGAACTCTTGCTGACAGCAATGAACTTCGACGCAAACAATGACAAACAATATCTCAAAGTAGCGATGGACCGTTCACAGTTTCTGGAGGATTACCCGAAATTTTCGTACATTAGAGAGTATACTTTTAATGATCCGGAACGAGGAGAGATAGACATGAAACTGAAGTTTAGTGATCTGGAATTAAACGAACCAAAGAATATAAGATTTAGTATCCCATCCAACTATAAACGCATTGAGTAGACTGCTGTCCATCTTCTTTTTAATTCTTGTATTTGTTCCAGCCTCCTGGTCGCAGAGCCGCGAACAACTGGAGTCAAAGCGTAAATCTCTGATTAAAGAGATTCGTTCTACCTCTCGATTGCTACAGAAAACATCCAAAGATCGAAAAGCTACACTAAACCGTTACCGGACGCTTGAGCAGCAAATCAAAAAACGACAAGAGCTTATCGAAACCTTACAGGCTGAACTGGAATATGCAATCGAAAGCCTGGAAAGAACGAGTAATGTTGTTTTTTCACTCGAAGAAGATTTAACACGCCTCGAAAAAGAATATGGCGCGCTGGCCCGGAGTGCACTCCGACAACGAATGAATCAAAGCTCTTTGTTGTTTTTGTTTTCAGCAACTAATTTTAACCAAGCCGTTCAGCGCTGGCAATATCTCAAACAGTATAATGTCTATCGCAAGCGTCAGGCTGCCCTAATCTTACAAACCAAAAGCCAGCTCGCAGATAAAATGCAACAGTTGGAACTGCAGAAACAGGAGAAACAAGTCTTCATCGAAGAGACGGAAGCACAAAATAATTTGCTTGCGGAGGAACTCAATGATAAGTCATCCTTGTTAGCAGCATTACAAAAGGATGAAGAACGTTTGCGAAAAGACCTGGGGAAACAACAGGATGCACATGCTCAATTAAACAGTGCCATTGAAAAAATTATTCAATCGGAGATTGTTGCAAGTCGTAAACGGGAGCGGTCACGGAGTTCATTAGATCAAAGTGCAAACCCGAGTTCAAATAATAATATTCCAAGGCGCCCGACTAAGACACCAGAGTCGACTATAGCATCCAATAACTTTAGTAGCAGTCGTGGACAATTGCCGTGGCCAGTAACAAATGGCGTAATTATTAAAAGGTTTGGAAAACAACCACATCCTACTTTAAAATCTATTCAGATTACGAATAATGGAATAGATATTCAAACTAGTGCAAACGCAAAAGTGCGTTGTGTTTTTCCGGGTAAAGTAGTAGGAAAACAGTTTGTGCCTGGTTATGATAATATGCTTATCATTAAACATGGGGACTATTATACCGTTTACTCTAATCTAAAGGAAGTTTATGTCCAAAAAGGAGATCAATTAAAGTCTAAACAGGCAATTGGTGTCGCAAGTCAAAAAGGGAATGTTTCACAGGTACATTTTGAAGTGTGGCGCGGCAAAGAACGCTTGAATCCTGCTAGTTGGATCTCCGGATGATAAACTAGAGTATAGCAGATAAATTATAACTTACAAACAGACGATTTAAGTCAAAACAATTATATGTCAGATAACAACAACTGGAATTTAGGAGAAAAGGAAAGAGTTGGTCTCAAAAAGAAAATTGAGTATACGATCCTCGTTGGCGTTATTCAAAAAGACCAAAGTGAGGAACAAGTAATAGAGTACTTGGATGAATTGGAGTTTCTCGCCGAAACCGCCGGAGCTAAAACGCTGAAGCGCTTTACCCAAAAACTCAAGCACCCCGATCCTCGCACTTTTGTCGGTAAAGGTAAGCTGGAAGAGGTAGCTGCCTATATCGAAAAAAATGAGGACATCACCATGGTCATTTTTGATGATGACCTAACTGGAAAACAAACGAATATCCTCGAAGAAGAACTCAAAGTCAAGATCGTTGACCGAAGTAGCTTGATACTCGATATTTTTGCCAGCAGAGCACAAACTGCGCAGGCCAAAACTCAGGTTGAATTAGCTCAAATGCAATACATGTTGCCTCGACTACGTGGACTCTGGACACACTTAGAGCGACAAAGAGGGGGTATCGGTATGCGTGGACCGGGAGAGAAAGAGATTGAAACGGATCGACGGATCATTCGGGATAAGATATCCTTGCTAAAAAGTAAACTGGAAAAGATTGATCAACAAAACGTTACCCAACGTAAGAATAGAGGGGCAATGATTCGGGTTTCCTTAGTAGGATATACCAATGCCGGTAAATCCACTCTGATGAATCTGATTAGTAAATCTGATGTATTTGCCGAGGATAAGCTTTTTGCTACGCTGGACACTACTGTTCGTAAGGTCGTCTTTGGTAGAATGCCTTTTCTCTTATCCGATACCGTAGGATTCATCCGAAAATTGCCGCATCATCTGGTAGAGAGTTTTAAATCTACCCTGGATGAAGTAAGAGAAAGTGATTTGTTACTTCATGTAGTGGATATCGCCCACCCACATTTTGAAGATCATTTGAATACAGTGGAATCAACACTTTCAGATTTGGGGGTAAGTCATAAGCCTACTTTGCTGGTTTTTAATAAAATAGACCTTTATCGTAAGCGATACTTTGATGATTATGTAGATGAAGAGACGCGATCAACACTTGAAAAAGAATTAGAGGAGAAACTTAAAAGTCGTTATGAGCACGAGAATATTTTCATTTCTGCCTTGAATAAGGAGAATATTGACACCTTTAGACAGAAAATAACCGAAATGGTAAAGGATTTGTATGAAATCCGGTACCCATATCAGGCAAAACATTGGTAAGATAATGTATAAAAAACTATATCTTTAGCAAGGTTTGCGGAACAATTCGTTACCTTCGTCACGACGAAGCTAAATATTGTAATTAATGACTAAAGTGGATAGGAGATAATTAAGAGATTTAATCTCTTCCTCCTTTCAAAATAAAGGCAAAATACCCCAAAGCAGCAGCCAAATACCGGTTAAATATCAAATGAACCCTATTTTAAGTAAATACGCCAACTTACTCGTCAACTACTGCGTAGAAATTAAAAGCGGTGATCGACTTTATATCCGCAGCACTACGCTAGCCGAACCACTCGTCCGAGAGGTTTATCGTGCAACACTTCAAGCCGGTGGCATTCCCGTTGTAGATTTGGATTTTAGAGAGCAGAATAAGATTTTCCTGGAAGAAGGACAAGGGGATCAATTGCGATATATATCGCCTTTGTATAAACAGGCAATGGAAGAATTTGAAGCCTATCTCTATATCCGAGCACCTTTTAATCTCAAAGGTGGCGGTTCAGCTGACCCTGAAAAAGTCAAAATCACCAAAGCAGCTACTGCTCCATACTCAAAACGGTATTTCGAGAGAACAGCTACCCGTGAGCTAAAAAGAAATCTTTGCCAATATCCGACAATGGCTGCTGCTCAAAACGCAGGCATGTCTTTAGAAGATTACGAACACTTTATATATAGTGCCTGTAACCTTTTCGAAGAGGACCCAATCCAAAAATGGTTGGAGGTGCGCAAATTTCAGCAGCAAATCGTCGATGTACTTAATGATCGGGAGACCATCCGTTATAAAGGCGATGGTATCGATATTACTTTTTCTACGAAGGGCCGAACCTGGATTAACTCTGATGGACAAACCAATATGCCTTCCGGAGAGGTTTATACTTCCCCCGTCGAAGATTCGGCGAATGGAGTGATCAACTTTAGTTACCCTGCAGTTTATATGGGACATGAGGTCGAAGATGTAACCTTATGGGTAAAAAATGGTTATATAGATAGGTGGGAAGCCAAGCAGGGTAAGGATTTCTTAGATAAAATCTTCGAAATCGAAGGCACCCGGCGTTTTGGAGAGGCTGCAATTGGAACTAATTATAAAATTGACCGTTTTACGAAAAACATCCTATTTGATGAAAAAATAGGCGGAACGGTACATATGGCCATCGGCCAATCATATTTACAGGCAGGAGGGAAGAATACTTCATCAATCCATTGGGATATGATCGCCAATATGAAAAATGGCGGAGAAATCTATGCAGATGATGAGAAGATTTATGATAGTGGAAGATTTTTGTTTGTAGATTCATTACCTTTGTAAGGACTATGAAAATCACTTAGTAACATAACACTATTTTATTTAATTTTTAATTTGATATCGTGAACAGAAACATTGCATTCCTTGAACTGAAATACGGAAACATCTACGGAGGGTACCCCAACTTCTATGCGATCAAAGAAATTTGTCTCTTGGTATTCGAACCTCATACTAATCGAGTATTCATGGAGACCTTTACCAATACCAGTGACGTCGATATGGTTAGCGTTTACTCAAGAGTCGATGAACTCGGTAATACCAAAGAGCGCGTTCGAGAAGTAGTGAACATGAGGACTAACCGAACCCGACCCTTTGATGAAGAATATCACTTAGGTGAGCAGGATTTGGATCATGAATTTGCCAAATTGCGAAATACCAAAAGATATATCAAAGGCTTCTTTATGAAGAACCTTCGTAAATATCGCTTTCAGGATATTGTTACCTTCGATGGTCGACGCGATGTATTCCTTTGCGAAAAAGGTGGAGCGGATTTCCGTCGCTATTATATCCATGACCTTCAAAAGGAGATTACTAAAGAAACGAACTACCTGTTCTCCCTTAATAAATTGTCCAAGGTAATTGGCTTCGACTTTGATGGTGGCAACTTACGTTCAAATAACTTGATGTATCGCTTGCACCCAATCGCAGCAAACCAAATCTACCCTAAATCTGCCGCACTTGATGCTGCAAGACTATTAATGGTTCACGAAGAATTCCGAAATCATAAAGATGACTTCCTTATGAAAGCAGCTTTGCTACTTAACAAAATCGAAGTGTCTAAAAAAGTCTAAAGCAAAAGACTAAAGATAATATAAACCTAAGCAGGTCGCACGGAATACTCCGGCGGCCTGTTTTTATTTTACCACCAACCCAC
>JAHDHW010000150.1 GCA_020631105.1 Saprospiraceae bacterium
TTAGCGACTTCCCCGATAGCGATGAACGGTTTCCGGAGGATTGTTCAGATATAGGACATTAATATCTGGCCGATCAAATTGCGTAATCGTAATCTCTGTTCGACGATTATATTGATGTTCTGCTTCTGAACAGGGAGTAGCTTCATCACAGCTATTTCTAAGTTTTGTTTTTCCCCAGCCTATAGCGCTTAACCGATGTGCAGCTATTCCCTGATTCATCAGGTATTGTCGAGCATAATTTGCCCGTCGCTTAGATAGATTGTCATTATACTTGAAGTTGCCACGAGAATCAGTATGAGCAGATAGTTCAATATGCATACTTGGATATTGGCGGAGCACCTCGACTAAGCGATCGAGCGTTCGAGCAGCACCGGGACGAATCGATGCGTCATCAAAATTATAGTAGATTTTTTCAAGCTCTATCACCGAACCAATGCCAAGTTTGGGATCCATATTGCTAGCCAGATCACTATTCTCATTAAGGGATCGAAGTTGAACTACATGTTCGAGTACACGATCTTCCGGGCAGTTATCTGCATTAAGATCAAATTGTGCAATGTCTGTCTCGAATCCATTTTTTTGAGTAGTTAATTTGTAAGAGCAATCACAGCTAAGGTTGGGGAAGTTAAACTCGCCAAGCATATTACTTTGCACCTCGACTTTATCTCCTGTGCATTCGTTAATAAGGTTAAGTGCTGCGTCTGGTAATCGATTCCCGCGCTGATAGTTTGTAACAATTCCCTTCAATGAGATTCCCTCCATTCGGGTGATCGGAATACAAAACGAAAATTCGGTTGGTAAATAAATACCTTCAGTAGAGTAGATTTTATGACCCACTTCATATCCTGATTTCTTCGCAATGAAGACATATTCTTTATCTGGCCTGAGGTCGTAGGAAATTTCTCCGGTCGCATCCGTTAATCGAGTGAGATCAATATATCCACCAGTAGTATCTGTACGATTTTTATTTAGCAAGATCTGGTAAGAACTACTCCCTTCTTCTCCGGGGAGCATTCGGAGGGTATAGTTTTTATCCAGGTGGAAACCGGTTTCATCACGTGTCCCTTCCAGAATACTTACTTGAACATTATCGATTCGGTCTTTGGTCTGTTCGTCATAAACACATAGGTTGGTGAGCAGACGAGCTACTTTTGGTTTTTTCAAAAAACTTGGATCCGTATTAAAACTATAAATATCATCTTGCCCTTCACCGCCATCTCTCGCTGAAGAAAGATAGCCTTCTGTTTCTAATACATTTAAGATAAACCCAAAATCATCTTTTGGAGAGTTGAATGGAATGCCAATATTGACGGGTTCGCTCCAGTATTGACCATCGACTAAAGTCGAGGAGAAAATATCCAGACCACCTATTCCTCCCCATCCATCTGATGAAAAATAAAGCGTACCGTCTTCATGAATAAAAGAAAAACCTTCGTTGCCGGAGGTGTTAATATTTGGACCGAGATTGACGGGTGCTGTCCATTCCCCGTCCAGTAGTCGAGCCATATATAAGTCCATTCCTCCGAAACCACCTTCGCGATTAGATGAAAAGAAAAGTTGACTGCCATCTTCAGAAAAACTGGGATGCATTTCATCAAATTCATCCGTTGAAAAAGGAAGCCGTTCGGCATCACTCCATTTTCCTGCTGACTTTTGAGCGCTGTAAATATTGAGGCGGACGACCTTGTTTTTATTTCGTCGTTTTTTTCCTTTTTCAGAGTTACTTCGAGTAAAAAATATCCGATCTCCTTTTCGGTTAGAAGATAGTGGACCTTCATGATATGCTGTGCTAATACTTTCAGAAAACTCCGAAGGTGTTTTTAGTTCGTTGTTAGGGTTTTTCTCCGTGTAGAATAAAGTCATGAAGTTATCATCAATCCAGATATCTTTTTTGCTTGATTTTCCTTTTGGTGAGCGGGTTGAAACGAAGACAATACCATTTCGATAAAAAGCAGGGCTGAAGTCAATTTTTTCGGAGTTTACCTTACGCTCATTTTTTAATTCAATGTCCGTTTCTTTGATCTCATTCATGTTATCAATTGCAGCAGCTAAGAGTTTCCCTCTTTGATCCGTTCCGCCAATCATCTTGTCATAAACCACGTAGTAGGTTTTAGCCTTGTCAAATTTTCCATTGCTTTGCAAGGCCTGGGCATAATGTAAAAAGTGAATAGGGATGTCAGATACTTCCACTAAATGTTCGTACCAGATTTCTGCGTTTTCGGTGTCATGAATCAGGCGATAGCTATTAGCAATTTTTTCAAGCTCCGCCGCGTTCATTCCTTTTTTATCAATGTTCGCTTTTAATAAAGGGATTGAGGTTGCGTACCCAAAGTCTTCGTATAAGCGTTCCGCTTCTTTTGATTTTTGACCCAAAAGAGCAGTACTAAAAAAGAGAAAGATCAGGCTATAAATGAAAGATGAAAGTTTCATGCTGTTTGGTTTTGGAATCAGAAAAATCGTGGGTTTGTAAATCGAGTGCGATCTTTTTGAATATAATACTGAAGGAGTAATTCGTAACTACCGTTATTATAATCCTTGAGTTCAGAGAGCGTAATGTCATAAGCCATTCCTATTCGGAATGAATTTCCGATCTGATACTGCGCAACCAAATCAATCGACTCTCCGCCACCTACTACAGTAGAACCTCCAAGTCGATAAGTCGCACCTAGCCAGAACTTATCCATGAAAACAAAACTTCCGTTAATGTCCATGTCAAAAGGAGCATTTGCTACATACTTGATCAAAGTCGCTGGTTTAAATTTGACATTTTTACTAATCGGAATGATGAAGCCTGCCATTAAATAGGAGTGTGCTTCTTCTACAGCTTGAATGTCCGTAGCCGTTTGTACTGTATTCAAGAGGCTAATGTCTCCCTGAAGAATATGAGGGGAAGAGATGCCCACATAGAAGGTAGGTGTTTCATAATAAATACCTACGCCAGCATTAGGTAACAGGGTGGAGTTCTCGGTATTCGAGATTAGTGCATCTCCTTCATGAGTTGCTTTAATCTGATCCCAGTCCACCCGATAATGCCGAATCGCACCTTGCAGGCCTATTCCGAGTGTCCCTTTTTTCAATGGAATTCTATAGGCGTAGCTCAGCGCAATAAAAAGAGCATTCGTGGGGCCAATTTCATCATGGTTGATCGAGAGCCCAAGGCCGACTCTTTTGTCCTGAATAGGAGTGTGAAAAGTAAAGGCTTGTGAAGTAGGAGCGCCTTCTAAACCCGTCCATTGACTACGGTGAATAGCGGTAAAGGATGGTAGCTCAGCACTTCCTGCATAGCCTGGATTATACACTACTTTATTAAACATAAACTGTGTATACTGTGCATCTTGTTGCGCGGTGATTGTGCCAACAAAAGCCATCAAAATACAAATCGTAATTGTTTTATACATAACAATAGTTTTTTGTAATGATACCTAAACCTTACCCGACCAGATGTTAATCCAGTACGGGTAAAGTTGGTTTATATTTTAAATACACGTCGCATTGCGACGGAATTATTCGTCGCAAAATTTATAGTTGCATCAATTACGTTGGATATAAATGTATCCCGAATACGTAGATTGTGCTTCGTCATTAATGGTCAAAATATAGAAGTAACTGCCTACTGGCAGATTATCTCCTTTGTACTGTCCATCCCAACTATTATCATAATCCTCATTGCGATAGATCTCATCTCCCCAGCGATTGAAAATCAAAATGCTGCTACCTGGATAACTTCCAATACATGGGACAATAAATTGATCATTTAGGCCATCTCCATTCGGGGTGATGATATTTGGTATATCACAATCAGCAGGAGGATCAATGATGAAAGTTACGGTAGCCTCTGCACATTCATCCGGACAATTGTCGCTACAAATCTCATAAGTGAATTGATCTTCACCCCAGAAAACAGGATCCGGAACATAGTTGAAAGATCCGTCCGCATTCTGGAAAATCGTTCCATTTTGCGGAAGTGTAATCACTTGTGGTGCTCCGCTAATGCTGAAGTATTGATCGTTGAGGAGGACATTGAAATTACTCAGAGAGTCTTCATAAACTACAGTGTATTGATCGTCAATCGCTCCGGGGCCGGCATCGTAAAAAACAACTAAACTGTCTGATACGGAGTTTCCACATACTTCATTCGTAACGGACCAAACGAATATATTTTCCCCTGGATCAAGCGAATTACTTTGGGTAATCGGATCGTTTGGATTATCTATATTCGCTGAGCTGCCGCCTTGGATCGACCAGGTCGCATTTATGATGTCCTGGAAAGATAAAGGAACCTCTGTCGCGACTAAGTTATAATTGTCTACACAGACTACTGCATCATCCCCGGCTTCAGCTAAAGCTAGGTTTTGCGGGATGATTTCTACATCGGTAAAGGAAACACTTGTATTATCTACTGTCGGATCGAATGTACAACCATTGATAGTGACTATAGCATAATAAGATCCTGAAGCCTGAGTAGATACATCATTTAAGATGACGCTACTACCTGTTCCGACAGCCATTCCGGTGTCTTCAAAAAACCACTCGTAAGTAGCGCCTGCGAATAGATTATCTACAAATAAAATAAGATCCTCTCCTTCGCAAATCATAGAGTTGTTATTTGCGATTACAGGATCCGGAATTGCATTGACAGTAACGTTTGTAAAAGCAACTGGTGCAGCGCATCCGTTTATCGTGATGATTAATTGGTACTCTCCTGCGTCATCACTACTCGCAGAAGGAATAGTTGGATTTTGGTCGGAAGAACTAAAGTTATTAGGACCACTCCATTCGTAAGTAGCGCCGTCGATTAAAGGACTGGTCAATTGTATAGAAGAACCAACACATGCCGGGTCTGGTGCAATTAACTGCGGTGCTTCAGGCAGGGCATTTACAATAACTTCAATACTGTCAGAAATTGATGATTCACAACCGTCGACTGTAGTGATTACCTGATAGATTCCGTTATTAACGGTACTGACATTAGCCAGCGCCAAGCTTGCATTCGAGGTGGTTGCGAATATCTCTCCGTTGAGTAACCAAACGTAGTTTACCGACTGATTATCAAAAGTGCTGGATAGCAAATTAATATCTTCGCCTTCACAAATCTCCTGTTCGGATAAGAGGGTAAGTGCCGGAGTCTCTAACTCAAATAAAGAATCCACGGTTACCTGAAGTGGCTCAGATGAGCAACCCAGAGAGTCCGTCAGGATTAGCTCATAATTACCAAGTGTACTTGAATCAGGAGAGACTAATATCGGATTGGCGTCCATAGAGTTGAAATCCCCGGGGCCCGTCCATTCGAAACTATAATTGCTGGCATCATCCAATGGGTCGAGGATCGTTGCTAAAGATAAGAAGGTACCACAATCACCAAGCTCTGCATTAAGGTCGGCGATTGGAAGTGCTTGAATATTTACAGTAATACTCGCAGCGGCAGAAACGCAACCGTTCAATTGGAGGTAGACCTCATAAATGCCACTGTTGTTTTCGTTCGCATTACTGAGGATAGGTGCGATCTCGTCAGAACTAAAGTTATTTGGTCCGGTCCAGATCAATGTAGCACCTGGAGGAATTGAATTGACTATTAATACGTCCAAAGTTAAATCATCACTTGCACAGCCGGTCAGTAAGTCTGTTTCGAATATAGGTGCGTCAGGCGCCTGAGGTAGTTCCAGTTCGTAAGGCCCTGGAATTGGATCAGCGCTACATCCAACCTGCGAATTATAAATAATAATATTTTGGTAGATACCGGAGTCCAATCCTCCGATCGTGATAATTCCTTCTTCGTTTGCGGTTAGATTGTCAATCTCTTGGTTCTCCCCATTGTAGAAGAAGCTAATGTTATAGGTAGCTCCCGGTATTGCATTATTAAGGACCATCGTTCCATCAGGCGCATCACAGCCGGAAGGCGTGGCTAAGCCAACAAAATTAATAGAGGAAGGTGATGGATCACTCAATTGAAATGGCCCTTCTAATAATGGTGCAATACAATCTGTACCAATATTGGTCAAGTCAAAGTTGGTGTAAGTTCCTGCTGTTAAGTTGTCCAGGTGAATGATACCGTTGTCATCTGAAGTAATGCTAGAGATGGTTTGCGGAATACCATTGAATAAATAGCTTAATAAGAACAGTCCATTTGAAGGTAAGTTGCTAATCAGGATTGTTCCATCCACACCCGAACAAGTACTCGGGTTAATCAAATCACTATCGGTAATCATTGGGTCGTCAATCGGTGGATCTTCCAAAAGGAATGGACCTCCGGCTATTTGATTACTTGTGCAGCCTGTACTGTTATTGCTTACAAAGACATTATCGTAAACGCCGGCGGTCAGGTTTAGCATTGCGATGAATCCATTAGCGGCCATCGAGGGTCCGAACGATTGTGGAATACCATCTTTTGTAAAATTAATAGTATACAGTTGACCACTAGTTAATTGACTAATGATGATTCCTCCGGAATTGCCATCGCATGATTTAGGCTGGATTAGGCCTTCGGCAGTAATAGCAGCTTCCGGTAATTCATTCATCGTGATGGTAAAAGATGCGGCTTCTGAACTGCTGCAACCATTATTGTCTGTTAATGAATAAGACAATTCTATACTACCTGCAGAAAGTGCTGTTAAATTAATCGTTCCATCATTATTATTAGTGATAGTAGCTTCGCCTGTTCCTCCGGTTATTTGCCATTGATGGATAAAAGGTATTGCATTACTTCCACTTGGATTACCGTTTAGTTCGATGCTTTCACCAAGGCAGACTTCATCTGATCCGGTGATTGGCCCGGCAATCGGGGAGACAAAGTTATCAAGTGATACTGCAGTTCGAACTGAACTAGTACAACCGGAAACAGGGTCTCTTGCCTCGGCGTAATATGTGCCAACAGATGTTGGTGTAAAACTATTACTTCCGGAAAGTAATAAACTTCCACCAGAAGGCTCGTCGTACCAATCTACTAGTATTCCTGGAGAAACACTTACGCTTAAACTAACAGGATCATCTCCTAAACAAATGTTTTGATCTCCGTCACTGCTTGGAGCTACGACAGATGGACAGCTGCAGTCGGGTGGATTGACCATGATATTGCTTGAGCAAGAATTGTCACTTAATGCGGTAATCGTTATTACCTCTGTAATTGGAATATTTGTGATCTGGTATATGCCATTTCCACTATTGGTGATCGTTCCGGCATTAGTACTAATCGTTGCATTTGAAAAAACTTCAACAGTATAAAACAACAAATCATCTGAACAATCTATACTTTGTAAGTTGATTTCTGGTTCAGGGAAAATATTTACTGTTTTTGAACAAGTGCTTGTACAGCCATTTTGATCTATTGTAGAAAGGCTTAGTGTAAATGCTCCCGTCCCTGATGGAGTAATAAGAACACTTGATGTATTCGTTGGACTTGTAATCATTGCATTACCAGAGATAGACCATTGGTAATTTGACATGCCTGCTGTTGCTTCGAAAAGTTGATCCGTACTATTAACGCAAAAGCCATCATTACCGATAATGTTGCAAGCTGTAGATTCGGAGATTTGAATATTTTTAGAGCATGAATTTGTACATCCGTTTTGATCGGTAATGATTAGTGTGAGATCAAAGCTGCCAGATTGAGCAATTGAAATTTCAACAGTTGCCCCATTATTATTTCCTGAAATAGAGGCGTTACCACTGATGGTCCAGAAGTAAGTTTGCATACCTAATGGCGCATCAAAAAAGTGCCCTTCAGTATTTGCGCAGACTTGATCATCGCCGGTAATTAAGCATTCCGGTGAAGGATTAACGATTACCTCTTTAGAACAGGTGCTTGTACATCCATTTGAATCTGTAGTGGTTAAACTCAACTCAAAACTTCCCATTTGCGTCGCAATAATGCTTACTGTAGCTTCATCACTATTGCCTGAGATAGAAGCATCTCCACTAATGGACCATTGGTAAGATTGATTACCTGGTGAGGCCATAAAATCATAAGTGTTTGTCGCAGTACATAATTGGTCTGGTCCAATGATACCACATTCTGGAAGTGGATTAATCAAGACCGTTTTAGTACAGGAACTAAAGCAACCATTTTGATCTGTAGTAGTAAGGCTCAGTTCGAAACTGCCAACCTGTAAAAGGTTGATTTCGATACTCGATTCGTCCGTTGTTCCGCTGATTTCTGCATCACCACTAATGGACCAATCGTAGGTTTGTGTTCCTTCCGGCACTTCATAGGTGATTCCGCTAGCATCGATACAAAGTTCATCCGCACCTAGAATTCCACATTCAATGATTGAGTTAACGATAACTGTTTTGGTACAGGTACTGGTGCAACCATTAGTATCAATTATGGTTAGCGTGATCTCAAAGTTTTCAGCATCCGCAGTAGCCACTTCAATGAAGTCCCCATCAGTAGATCCGGTAATAGAAGCATTACCGTTTATCGACCATTGATAAGAGGCCATATTTTCAGGAGCATTATAAATATGACCATTGCTATTATCACAAAGCTGGTCCGGGCCATTGATAAGACAAGAGGGGAGAGTCGCCATAATAGCTTTAGTACAGGTACTAACACAGCCATTAATATCTTCTATGGTTAATGTAAGTTCATAGGTGCCTGCCTGATCAGGAGATATTTCAACACTTGCGTTATTACTTAAACCAATAATTGAAGCATCTCCAGTAATGGACCACTGGTAAGAAGTCATATTCGGAGGAGCATTGAATACTTGATTATCTGCATCAATACAAAACTGAGCTGGCCCTTCAATTGTACAATCCGGTAGTGGATTTACATTTACGACCTGATCGCAAACCCGCTCGCATCCATCTTCACTAATGGTTTTTAATGATAATACAAATGAACCGCTGGCTCCTGCTAAGATGGATACCGTACTTTGATCTGAGGCACCTTCGAATACTGCATCCCCAACGATTCCCCAAACGTATCCCGCTAATCCAGGTGGTGCCGAGAAAATATTTCCTCCGGTAGTTGAACATACTTCATCAGGGCCCGAAATGGAACAAGTCGGGCTAGGATTAATAATCACAGTTTTGGAACATACCAGATCACAGCCATTCGCTTGTTCTGCAAGAAGCGTAAGGGTAAAGGTGCCTGAGCCAAAAGGTTGAATCGTTACATGATCGGTGAAGGTTCCTCCTGCGATATTTGCATTGCCGGTAACAGACCATTCGTAACTGTCAAGTCCAGGTGGTGCCAGAAAAACAGTAGAGAAAGCCAATGCACAAAGACTGTTTGGTCCGACGATAGAACATTCTGCTGAAGGGTTAATCACTATGGTCACCTCTGCGGAGTCTTTACATCCTTGATTATCTGTAACGATATACCGGAGGTTGATATCACCAACGTTAGCTCCGGCACTAAGTACAGTTACAGACTGCTGATTGGTGCCGTTCAGCGTGAAGTTACTAGAGGAGCCGGTCGCCAGATCAATCCATTCATGAAGGGAATATGATCCTGATCCGCCAGATGGATTTCCATCGATAGTAATAGAATTGCCTAAACAAAGCTCAAAGTCGCTTTGAGGATTCGCACTTGGTCTTTCGAAAATTGTTAATGTTATTTCTTTTCTGTTTAGACTGGTACAATTTGAGTTTTGATCCCTTACTTCTGCATAAAAAGTTCCTGCAGAACTTGGGGTGAAGGATGAAGTTCCTTCTGCTAGTAAAGTTCCTCCGCTTGAAGCAGAATACCAGTCTACAGTTAGACCACTTGCAACAGAAACCTCGAAGGTAGGAATTAAGTCTCCCTCACAAATTTCCATATCGTAATCTTCGGATAAATCGGGGATATTGGGACAGCTGCAATCCGGTGCTGCAATTGAAGCCGTTGTTTCACAATCATTACTATCTGTAATTGTGATGTTCAGATTCTGATCCGTAGGGATATTAGAAATTGTATAGGTGTTGTTGCCGTTAGAGCTAATGTCGTAGGGCGTTGGACTTATTTCACCGGATGTCTGAATGACTACGGAGTATGTTAACAAATCAGGAGCACAGGTTTTACTGGTTACTGTAAAGGTTGGCAGAGGGTTGATTGTAACAGGAAATTCACATGATGAATTACATCCGTTTGAGTCTGAAATGTTTAGGGTCAAGGTGAAGTTACCCGTAGAATTTGGCTGAATGTCAACTTGCGCTTCATCATTCTCACCGGTGATTTCAGCATCGCCACTTATAGTCCATTCGTAATTTTGCATACCCGCGGGAGCAGAATAAGAGTAATTGTTATCATCATAACATACTTCGGCGGCACCCTCAATCTCACAAACTGGCAGAGCGTTAATTAACACCTCTAAATCACACTGACTAGTACAGTCATTGTTATCTGTGATTTGAAGCGTAAGCGTAAAATCTCCACTTGCTTCAGCATTGATGCTTACCGTTTGATTAGTAGTACTACCAATGATTGTGGCATTGCCCTGAATGTTCCATTGGTAAGTATCCATTCCAGATGGGGCAGTATATACTATACCTTCTGATTCACCACAAACCTCAGTAAGTCCATCTATTGAACAAACAGGGAGGGCATTAATATTAAGAGAAGTCAGCGCAGTTGCTGTACAATTATTTTCATCGGTAATGGTATACCTCAAATTAATAATTCCTGGTGTCGCTCCATTCGTATTTATAGTGATATCTGCCTGATCCAATGCGCCTAGGTTGTAATTGGTAGCTGTAGCAGAAACAAATTCCCAACTATGTGAATAGTCTCCAGTGCCCCCCGAAGGATTACCGGATAAGGTAGCCTGTCCTCCTACACAGACTTCATCTGATTGTGGAGATACACTTGGATTTGGATTAACCATTAAGCTTACAGGAATTCTAAAACTGGTGCACTGAGATACTGGGTCTCTAGCTTCAACATAATAAGTAATGGGACTAGCATCTGGAGCAAAAACTGCTGAGACACCTTCTGCAATTAAATTTCCACCAGAGGAAGCATCGTACCAATCGGCTGTCAGACCATCGGCTAAAGTTACCGTTAACAGAGGTGGAGTATCTCCTTCACAGATAGAAACATCCCCTGGATTAGTAGGCGGTGTAATGTTAGGACAGGAGCAATTAGGTGCAGCAATGGTCTGTTTGGTGAAACAGCTATTTTCATCGGTTACGGTGATAACTGTATTCTGACCTTCAGGGATATCGATAATGGTAAATGTACCGTTATTGTTATTTATTAAAGTGCCTAAAGAGCTGTTAGCATTAGCAGCATTCGTTGAAAATTCTACCTGGTAAGATAAAAGATCATCATCACAAATGACTTGATCGATAGTCAATGTAGGTAGAGGATTGATAATCACTTCTTTTTGGCAAGAAGCAGAACAACCATTAGCATCGGTAATTGTAAGCATCAAGGTGTAACTACCACTGGCCCCCGCATCTACTAGGACGCTTGCAGTATTAGTTGCACCGCTAATAGAACCCGATCCGGAGATAGACCAGTTATAAGTGCCTAGGCCTGAAGGGACAGCATAAGAATGTTCAGTAGTAGAAGAACATACTTCATCCTGGCCAGAAATGTTACACACCGGTAGAGGGTTTATACTAATTATTTCTTCACATGAATTGGTGCAGTTGTTTTCATCCGTAATCGTAAGCATCAGGTTATAACTACCGCTGGCCCCCGCATCTACGATAACGTTTGGACTATTAGCTGTACCGATAATAGAACCTGATCCGGAAATAGACCAGTTATAGGTGAAATTACCAGAAGGCGCTTCATATTCATGACCTGTACTATTGGAGCATACCTCAGATGGTCCGCTTATGTTACATACAGGTAAGGCATTGATACTTACTGGCAGGTTACAGGTATTGGTACAATTATCATCATTAGTGATTGTTAATGTTAAAGTATAACCAGATGTATTCGTACCAGCATTAACAGATACTGTAGCACCCGAGTTTGATCCTGAGATACTGGCATCTCCTGAAATACTCCACAAGTAACTTTGCATTCCTGCAGGGCCGGAATAAATCAAACCGGTAGCGGAAGCACATACTGCATTGTCTCCTGATATACTACAAGTCGGAACCTCATTTATGGTAACCATTTTAGAGCAAGTGCTAGAGCAATCGTTTCCATCGGTAATGGTTAAGGATAATGTAAACGTACCACTATCTTCTACATTGACACTGACTGTTGATCCGTCAGATGCTCCGCTAATCGAAGCATTACCTGAAATAGACCAATTGTAGGTACTCATACCAGTTGGACCAGAATAGCTGACCGCATTACTATTCTCACATACTTCATCCTGGCCAGAGATAGCACAAGTTGGTAAAGGGTGAATGGTAAGCGTAATGTCTGCAGAGTCTTTGCAGGTGTTATTGTCAGTTAATACATATCTCAGGTCAAGGGTTCCTGCGGTCGCGTTAGTTGTTGTGATAGAAACTGCATTTGTTGCATCATTACTAAGTGTATAGTTTGTCGCACTGCCACTCATTAAATCACTCCATTGATGTGTATAAGGAGTAGTTCCATCCGAAGGGGTACCATCTATTTCGATAATACCTCCCAGGCAAATCTCATCATCTGCTGGATTAACTGTTGGATTCTCATTAATGGTTAAGCTCACTTCAGTACGAGTCGCGCTTACACAACCAGAGACAGTTTCTCGGGCTTCGGCATAATAAGTGCCAGCCATCATAGGCGTATAGCTCAGCGAACTAGATAATAAAAGATCACCACCGCTAGAAGCATTATACCAATCAATGGTTTGTCCGTTATCAACCGTTGCACTCAATGCAGGAATTGTTGCCCCATCGCAGATTGATTGATTCACAGGAGATACAGGTGCGTCTATACTAGGGCATTGGCAATTTGGCGCATTAACAGTTTGTGAGATTTCGCAATCCGTTGTTTCATTCTTGACAGTAATAATAGCATTGTCATTAACAGAAATATTGGTAATGGTATAACTATCGTTACCATTATCATTCACTGATCCTACGTTACTGGATACGGCTCCGCCGCTCGCCATTAACGTGATTTGGTAGGTCAATAAGTTAGCGTCACATAATGCAGAGATATTACTAAGGCTAGGTAGAGGATGAATGGTAACGGAAGCGGTCGCAGTCGCGGAGCACCCTTCAGAATCGGTTACGGTATATTGTAGATTGACGACGCCAGCAGTTGCACCATCGGCGTTGATGGAAGCGGTTTGTTGATCGTCATTATTAAGTGTAAACCCTGTCGCAGTAGAAGAGGCAAGAGCAGCCCATGCATGCGTAGCGAATGTACC
>JAHDHW010000013.1:0-4526 GCA_020631105.1 Saprospiraceae bacterium
AAAGAAAAAATACATTTCAATTTAAACTAAACCCAATTTCCGCGAACTACTTAAATAGAGGAGAATAAAATAATTAATACCTTCGTATTAATATCTGGAGTCCCGAATTTTCAACAAATGGAAATTCGGGATTTCCATTTAGGGAGCATCATGTCGCTGTTTTGCGTTAATAATAGTATATGTTTCAAAACTACTTTTTTCCAAAAACCTTCTTTCTTTTCCTACTACTCTTGTTTAGTGGTAACCTGCAAGCTGATAGCTATTTTGAATTTACTCCAAAGGCAGAAGCAGCTTATGATAAAGCGATGAGCTTACGGTTTGATGAAGCTCGAAGATTACTCTATCAAATCCGTTACGAAGAACCGGATAATCAGATCGTCCATCTGATTGAAAACTATATTGACTTTTTTAGCATCTTCATCAATGAAAATAAGCAAGAGTTCAAACAGTTAGCGAAGAACAAAGATTATCGATTACTCCAAATCAGAGATGGAGATCAGGACTCTCCTTATTATTTATATTCACAAGCAGAAATACGATTGCAATGGGCCCTGGCGCGTCTCAAATTTGAAGAGTACTTTACCGCATTTAATGAAGTAAAGACAGCCTACCGTCAATTGAAAAAGAATGAGCGAAAGTTTCCTGATTTTATTGCTAACAAAAAAAGCCTGGGTATTATCCATGCACTGATCGGAACGATTCCGGATAACTACAAATGGGGGGTAAAGATCTTGGGAGGAATGACCGGGACGATTGAACAAGGAAGAAAAGAGATACAAACAGTACTCGATTATGCGAAGCAACAAGATTTTATATTCGAAGAAGAGACGGTGGTAATGTATGCTTTTTTATTATTACATCTCAAAAATCAGGATGATGCCGCCTGGGATATTATTCATTCGGGGGCCCTACGTTCAGAAGATAATCCATTGGCCTGCTTCGTATTAGCGAATGTCGCTATGCGTACGGGTAAAAACGATGAAGCAATCGAACTTTTGAAGAAACGGCCGAGAGGGAAAGAGTTTATGGATTTTCCGTATCTCGACTTTATGCTGGGGACAGCAAAGTTAAATCGACTGGACCCGGATGCGCCACAATTTTTTAGACGATATATCAGTCGTTTTCGGGGGCGTAACTATCTTAAGCAATCCTATCAAAAGATAGCCTGGCATTATTTATTACAAGGTGATGAAGCAAGCTATAAGAAAAATATTAAGCGTATTGAATTGATTGGGGCGGAAGTTATTGATGGGGATGTAAATGCTTCAAAAGAGGCAGAAAGTGGGGAAGTTCCGAATGCGGATTTATTACGTGCCCGGGTACTCTTTGACGGAGGGTATTATAAAAGAGCGTATGAGGTATTGAATGCAAAAAAAGTTGGTGATTTTAGCTCAAAGCATTTTCAATTAGAGTACCATTATCGGTTAGGCAGGATTGCGCATAAAATGGAACGTACCGCAGAAGCATTAAACTATTATCAAAAAACAATTGATGAAGGAAGTGATGAGCCTTGGTTTTACGCCTGTAATGCTGCCTTGCAAATGGGCTTAATTCACGAAGCCTCCGGGCAAAACACTCAAGCTAAAAAATACTTCGAAGCCTGTCTGGATATTTACCCGGAAGAATATCGCAATAGTCTTCACCAAAAAGCGAAAGCGGGATTAAACCGGCTTTAATATTTTTGAAATCTATTGTGCAAAAGGCTAATCAAATCATGCTTAGGTTCTAAAATTAGAGCTGCTTCTTTTAAAAATACGTACCTTTGTGCATCAATGTTAATACATTGGTAAGTGCATAAGTTTTAATTAACCCGGAGAATGATTTTAAGCAAATCATTTCGGTCATCATAACTTCCATCACATCTAAGTATATAAAGGATTCCATCTGGATACAATCAGATGTTGTATCATTACGTGCATGACTTTTTAAAAGTTATTATGTCGAAACTACCCGAAGAACATCGTTTTGTAGACCTCTCTGATTACGGACGAGGAGCTGCACACTGGATTGCTGATTCGATTAAATCGACCGCACTAACGCCCATTCATGTAACAATTGCATTTATTATTTCTGGTTTACTGGCAATATACTTTATGCTGGAGGAACAGTTTTGGTGGGCCGCGTTTTTCCTGATCTTTAAGTCTATACTTGATGCCGCAGATGGAGAATTGGCCCGGATTAAAAATACACCTTCGTATACTGGGCGCTACTTTGATAGTATTGCAGATATCATTTTGAATTTTTTATTCCTGTGGACGATTGCCTATATAGCTGGAAATGCATGCTGGTTTTTGATCTGTGCTTTTGTAGGGATGCAACTACAGGGAACGCTTTATAATTATTACTATGTGATCCTCCGGAACCGATTTAACGGTGATACTACAAGTAGGATTTTTGAAGAAGAGATACCAACAGCAATGGAAGGGGAGAGTCAAAAATCAGTAAATGTATTCTTTCGTTTATTTAGATTGTTATATGGTGTTTTTGATAAAACAATCTTTTGGCTTGATGAGAAAGCACCACAAGGAAGACAGTTTCCGAATTGGTTTATGACTTCAGTTTCTGCTCTGGGTTTGGGTTTTCAATTATTGATTATTGCGGTTATGCTGGTCCTGGGATGGATTGATTTTGTTATTCCGTTTTTCGTTGCATATACTGGGTTTATTGCAATCTTTATTTTTATTCGTAGGTTTATCAATGCCTAAAGATATTCCTTTCCAAAGCGAATCCTTTTCTGGCTAACAGTATTCCTGCAAAGGCTAAAAGGAACAATACAGCATAGACAAGTATTAAGAGACCATAATCAATGGTTCCAGCAAAAATAGCCTTGCTTGCTAATGCTATATTGAGAATCGGAATTAGTGCAGTGGCCAGGCTTAACTTCAATCCTGGTATCAATGCCGCGATCAATGGTAGGACGATGACAATGATCAAAGGCTGGGTAAGACTCTGAGCTTCCTTAAACGAATTAGCATATATAGAAACGGGGATCAATATTCCAGCGAAAAAGGTAGTCAAGGGTATCATCATGCCGAAGATCAGCGCAAAAATTTTAAAATCTAAAACAGAGACAAATAAGGAAAGCTTTGGGTGAAAGTTTAGCGTTAGGTAAATACTTAGGAAGGTTAATAATCCGGAGATCACACCTGCAAGAACGACCACTAGTAATTTCCCTGTTAGAATTTGAAGTCTACTCGTAGGTAGGATTAGCAAGGTCTCAATCGTCCCTCGTTCTTTCTCTCCGGTAAATAAATCAATCGCGGGATAGATAGCACCCAAAAAGCAAAAAATGGTAAAAAACAAAGGAAGAATACCTCCGGCAATTTCTTCGATGCTAGTCGTTTTAGGGTCTATATTTTTAGTCTCAAAATCAATAGGATTTAGCATGTCGGAGTTGCCACCCAAAGCGACTAAACGCTCATTCAGGATTTCCTTCTCATATCCTCGAATCGTTTTGACGAATTGTTCAAAAAATACTGTATCGGCTCTCGAGAGTTTATGGAGGATTTCTATTTCGCCGGTTTTTCCTTGAGCGATTTGAGCATCAAAGCTTTTACTAATGATCAAACCGAAATCAAGACTATCTTCCTTTATCATTCGTTCGAAATCATAGGGAGAAACTTCCTTTTGTAATTCGATATCCCGTCGTCGTTCTATTTTTTCTACTAATGTAGCAGCATTATTATTCGTAAAAATTGCTACTCTGATATTACGTTCTAGTTTTGCTTTCCGGTCAGGAAAACTAAAGCTTGCAACCACACTAAAAACAATTGGCATCAATATCATCGGTAGAACGATCATGGTCAAGATGGTCCGACGATCGCGCAGCATATCCTTGAGTTCCTTTAAAAAGATGGTTCGGATTGCAGACATAGGCTAATTTGGAGATAATTTTAAGTTGTAGGTAAAGATATCAGATTTGCCTGATCTTGTAGTCTTTGAATGATTAAACTCGTCAATCGTTTTCGTAATTCACTTTCATATTCTTGGTAGAAGTTCAATTCTTCTTCTGTCAAATGCCCCAAAATTACTCCGAAAAGTAAATTCTTGAAATTTTTATCTTTAATTACTTGTTGCTCAATGTAGTCCGCTTGTTTAAGCGCCGAAAGTTGAAAGTATACTTTCTTTCGCTTTATGAATTGGTGTTGGCAAAATGCTATTAAAAGATTGTTCTGAAATTTCAGAATAGGACGGAAAGTTTCGTTCTGAAACTGTTCGATTGTACCTGATGCTTTCGCTAATGAAAGCGCTGGACGCAGGTCTAGGAGCAATTTATTTCGATTTTCCATAAAAAATTAGGACTACCTTGTTTACAAAACAAAGGAAAAGGTATATATTTGCAACCGCTTTGAAAATCAAGGCCGCAAGATGGAGTTAAAGGTACGTATTAAATTCTTCTTCTTGTGTCAGATAAATGGCGAGGTAGCTCAGCTGGTTAGAGCGCCAGATTCATAATCTGGAGGTCGAGAGTTCAAGTCTCTCTCTCGCTACAAACAAAAAGCCTGTGATCGTAGATCATGGGCTTT
>JAHDHW010000013.1:4626-60485 GCA_020631105.1 Saprospiraceae bacterium
AAAAGCCTGTGATCGTAGATCATGGGCTTTTTGTTAAAACAGCGGAAGAAATAATTTCTCACAGAGGTCACAACGACCACAAAGAAGGAGTAGTCGAATGATCTCTTTGTGAACTTTGTGCTCGTAGTGAGAAAAGATATAAGTTGCAATTTGTTAGTTGAAAATCTCTGACTTCAACTCGATATGCTAATAAGCAGAAAATATTTCATGACAAATCTAAAGAGCTAGTTATGGGCAAGCTTTTTAAATAGATATAGCACATTAGATTTCCGTTAAAAACGAAAACCAACGTCGAGTCTTCAGTACGCTTCCAGAGCGTAAGCCCTATTTTGAATTAATTGTTCACAAAGTGTGGTACGACCACCATGTACGCTTAGTTTAAACGTTGTGAACTTTGTACACGTAGCGAGAAAATTTGTTCGTTGTGGCCTATAACGTATAGTTTTCGTTAAAAACGAAACCAACATTCCGCAAACTTCGATGTCCTAAATGCTATAAAGTATCAACTTGAGTTTTCCGCTCTTAGTAATTTTAAAATATCAATTTTCAGGATAAGAGATTTGACCAAAAGGAATCACTACACAACCATCTTCCGGTGTTATGAATTTTCTATTATTGTAATATTCAAGTTTAACGCCTATTGTTAATTGAGGAACGGTTGATATAGCTTTATTTATTTGACGATCACATTTTTGATAAAGCCCTATATTATCATGTGTGAATATTGCTCTGGGAACTGCAGTACAATTCGAAGGTTTTGGAATTAGCACCCCAATCGTAACGACACAGTATTCTCCGGGTTTAAGCGTTTTGTTTAAGACAGACGGCTTATCCAAAGGACCATTCAAAAAATCATTCGGACCATTAAGTACATTATTATAAACAGTTGCTGTATCCGGTGTTAGTTCCTCAGGGACTAAAAATACCTTGTACTTATTAGTATCATTACAGAAAGTAGGGAATTCATATTCATTCGATAATGCTGCTTGAAGATGAATTGGAATGATACTATCATTAGTGATAATAGCGGTACTGTGTACGTAAAAATGTCTGGTACCCAGCGTGTCCGTGTGGGTTATCCCTAGGTTGGGGCCATATTCAATCTTTAGTCCAGTATTTGATTTAACAGGCTGATGAACACCTTCGACAGTAAATGCTTTGCTATCAGGAGAATCCTTAGGACTTTTTGCCTTTTCATGGGCACATTGAGTAAGAGTACTCAAAGCTAGAATTAAGAATAGTAGATTTCTAATCATCACATATTATTATTTGAAAACGATGAATATCATCACTAAACTAAGTACTAATTGTGAAGATTCCCCATTTCAAATATCTTTAACAGCTTAATAACAAGAGCTTCTGTTGATGCCGAAATCTTGAAAAGTTTATTAAAGTAAAACCTACCTCTTTCTCCATTTAGAAAATACTGGTTATTCCATTTGCTAAATTAAGTTTAGATCCAATCTAAGAAACCTTCTTGTGCAACTTAATAAAATTATTCTTGTCCTGTAAACTGTAAGAATATAAAGGAGTGACCAGGTACGTCAGTCTAAGGATGTTAGAAGGAGACTTTATAAATGATGAACTACTGATGCTTACGGAATCGTAAAAAACCTAATAAAACAATAAAAATATCATGGCAGAAAACAAACTTTACGCGTGCTTAATCATACTACTCATTGTATTTCAATCCTGTGTTCAGGATAACAACAGGGCATCAGACTTAGAAGCTAATTCCTCTTCCTCTCTGGATTCTATTACGCTAAACAACATTAATAATATACCCCAGTTTACCACAGGTTATAAGCACAAAGCAATGGTCTTAGGAACATTTCACTTCAACAGATCTACGGACGGTAGTGATGTTGTAGCAAAAAACCAGATAGATGTCATGACGGAAGAAAATCAAAAACTAATCGAAGAGCTAGTAAATAGAATTGCCAATGACTATAAACCTACGATTATAGCAGTGGAGTGGATGCCTTCTTATCAGGGTAGGATTGATTCCTTGTATATTAAATACAAAGAGACCGGAGCATTACCTAAAAATGAAGCTTTCCAAATAGGGTTTAGGCTTGCAAAAAAAATGGACTTGCCGACAATCTATTGTGTTGATAACAGACCTCCCCAACCTGAGAGTGTTATGACAATGGAACTTGACTTTGATGATTTTCTTAAATCTTTAAATCAGGAATCACTGGTAAATGAATACGATGAGGATAACAAGGCCTATAATAATTACATGGATAATCTACTGGGTAAATCCGACGTAATACAGCATCTGAAAACAATTAATAGTAAAGAAAATAAAAAAAGGTACAAAGCATTATCATTTACAGGATTGGTAAATGCAGGGTATAAAGACAATTATGTTGGCGCTGATTTTACAGGAATGTGGTTTCAAAGAAATACGAGGATTTATGTAAATACCAGAAATTTAGCAAAGACAAAAAATGAACGAGTCTTAATTATTTATGGAGCTGCACATAAATGGGTGCTGGATGATATCTTTGAAGGTTCACCTGAGTTTGAACTTGTTCAACCTTTTGAATATTAAAATACTTTTTCTACGGCTTGTACTAGGGTAGTACTTGAATCCAAAGATTGCGCCTTATTTTTTTACTCCTTTCCAGGCTAGAATACTAAGTAAAGCACCGATAACCGGGGCGCTAAGATAAACCCAAAGAGATTGAAGATTGCCACTAAACAGGGCAGGAGCAAGAGAACGAGCAGGGTTCATAGATGCCCCGGTTATTGGCCCGGCAAAGGCCGCTTCCAATAGTACCGTTACCCCGATTGCCAGTCCAGCCATGATGCCAACTTCTTTAGAGCCGGTAGCTACGTTTATGATGACAAACATGAGAAGGAAGGTAAGGATAATCTCAAGCACAAAACTTTGCCAAACGGAACCCGAAGGGATGGTCTCCCCTAAGGTTGTAGTGTCCGGGAATAAAAAATATAATACTCCACTGGCTAACAATGCACCGATGATTTGACTGATGATATACGGCACTACATCTTTGCCTGCAAACTTTCCAGCAAACCAAAACGCAATAGTTACCGCCGGATTAATATGTGCTCCTGAAATATCACCAAGGGAATAAATCATAGCGATAACAATAAACCCGAATACAAAAGCTATCCCCATATGCGTGACCACCCCTCCGCTGACTTCATCTGTGATGATGGCTCCTGTACCACAGAATACCAATCCAAAAGTGCCAATTAACTCCGCTAAGTATCTATTCATGGTTAGGCTTAGTTTTTTGAATTTTTGAAGCGTAATCCATAGCAAAAAAGAAGGCGCAAGATATTTCACTCACGGCCTGATCATATGCTATAGATTCCTCTGGGGTGTTATCAAAATTTTTGGGGTCATTGAATGGCACGGCAAAACGTACTTCTGCTCCGCTTACAATTGGGCAGCCGGCATCCGCTTCGGTGCAGACCATAATTGCGGCAAACTCTTTTTGTGGATTTGGACTAGTGTCATAAACCTTAGAGAATAGTTCCTGAGTAGTTGATCCATTAATTGAAATCTCTGCCTGGTAGACTGGATTTGCACCTTCAGTCTTTTGCTTAAAGTCAAAGCCGACTCTTCTTAAAGCAGCAATCGCGTTTGGGTTAAAAGCGGTAGCTTCAGTCCCTCCGGAGTAACTCGTAATCTGCGGTAAGTTATAATACTGAGCGGCTGCTTGCAGCGCAAGTTGACCAATATGACTTCGCCTGGAGTTATGGGTACAAATGACGGTTAACTGAACCGCTTCTTTCTTTTGTATCTTTCTCGCAATGTATTCCCCTAAAGCCTTTAATTGTGTTTTACGATCAGACGGAATCTCATCAAAACCTGATGTGAGACGCTTACAGAATTCTAATAGCGAAGTATCTGGAGTAGTCGGATTCATGTACATATTTATTTACCGTAAAAATAGGCGCTTTTATGTTAAACTAAGTTTAAGTATTTTTTGAGAAAGCATATCTTTAGCAAGCAGCTTTCGCAGCCCAATTATTAAGTTTTAAACATGCTCTAAATTAAAAATTAATATCGATATGCATACAGTTTGTTTAGTTGGCCTGGGCCGTGCCGGACACTTTCACTACAGAAGTATCCAGCAGATGGACAATGTACAGTTAAAATATATTGTTGATCCTGATCCAGAGGCTTTAAAAGGCTTGAGTGGCAATACCGGAGTAATACACCTTGTGGACATTGATCAGGCTATTGCGGATGATGCAGTAGATATAGTCATCGTTGCCACACCGACTCAATTTCACTTTGAGTATATCAGGCGGTCACTGGAGGCGGGCAAACATGTTTTTACTGAAAAGCCTTTAGGGAAAACTTTGGAAGAAATCGAAAAGGTTTATGCCTTGGCAGTAGCACAAAAGAAATGTTTACACCTGGGATTTCAACGGAGATACGATACGAATTTTGAAGCCTTAAAAGCCAGCCTTCCGCAGTTAGGTGATGCGAGATTGATCCGGACCAGTTCGCGTGATAACCCAAAACCTTCCCTGGATTACTTAAAGATATCCGGGAACATTTTTCATGATATGCTGATCCATGATTTTGATATGCTTAATTTTTTGTTTGGCCCTCAATTACCTGAAACTATTTATGCTAGAGGCTACGCCTATGATAATGCTATCGCTGAACTCAGGGATTTTGATACGGTGCTCGTGACGCTGCAATATGAAAATGGAATGATCTGTTCGATTGACACCAGCCGAACGGCCTCTTATGGATATGATCAGCGCATTGAAATATTCGGGAAAGATGGAATGATCTGTACCGAAAATGAAGTAGAGCACACCCTGAAATTTTTTAATGACAAAGGAATGCAAAGTGCAAAAGCATTGCACTCTTTTCCGCAAAGATACAAGAGTGCTTATTTTAAAGAGCTACTGAATTTTATGGAAGCAATCGAAGAAGGGCCACAATTTAACATCAATCGAAAAGAATGTGTCCTTGCACATTTAATCGCGGATGCTGCTTATGAATCTGTCATGAAAAATGAAGTGATTAACTTTAAGTTGCAGTATGGAGAGCTGATTTAAAATATCAAAGGTGGTGGATTAAAATTATCAATAGGCTATCAGGGTTACCTGAAGTCAAAAGGACTTAAAGAGGCTATATCTTGTTATCCTGATGGAAATTAGCGTTTAAGAGCTATTTGTATATTTTACCTAAGTCACTTGAGCCAAAAGGTATTATCTTTAGGTATCCAGAGCGAAAGCGATGATATCTCAGACGCTAGCTCAGCGAACAAACACCAAAACTATCAGGACAGACTCCTCCGGAATTTTAATAATTTGCAATAGCATGTACGGTATTGTTCCGAATAAATATTTGGTCTATTCTTTATTAGCAATTGGCTTGTGGAGTTTGCTCTATGCCCCTGTTTTGCCTGCCCAGCAATTAACTTACGAGACCAGTCATTATTCAAAAGATGAAGGCTTACGGAACCATCGCTTATATGATGTATTAGAGCACTCGAGTGGATTTGTTTATGTAGGCACTCCAAGTGGTGTTGATCGTTTTGATGGCTATAATTTTTATCCTGTCGATTTACCAAAGTATCCTTCATTAATGACAGGAGCTGTGGGCCCAAGAGTTTATCAGTTATTCGAAATGCTTAATCATGAGATATTGATTGTGTATGAATCCGGTTATGATGAAGAGGGATTTTTATTCGCCGATATCTATGATCCCTATACTGAAGAGATTACCTCAACAAGGGTTCAGCCTCTTTCGCTGAATGATCAATTGAAGGTTTTGTCTGACTCTATTGACACGAAGATGATGACTTATTTTATTGAGTTAGGTGAAAGAAAAGTTCAGTACCTCAGAAATATGTATGATTATGAAGGAAACCAATTGGTTACCTCTCCAGACAGGGACTCTCTTTTCTTAAAGTTGAGATCAGGGGCTCAGCTTGATCTTACCTCGCCTTGGTCGGCGATGACTACCCAGAAATGGGGAGAAGGGAATAATTTTGAAGAGCATATTTATTTCAGAACCTTGAACGGATTGATAAAGGTGGATGTACGTAAATCCCCTTTTACCACCTTTCTTAGTGATATGGGGGAGGACTGGGAATATCATCTAAGTTGCCGGTCAATTAAAGATTTAGGAAATGGCAAAATTTTATTTTCCCCTGAGCAAGAAAGCCTCGCAATTTTGGAGGAAGCTACAGGCGAAATAAAGCGCTTAAATTTTTTGGAAAAAGAAACCGGAGAAAAAATTAAGATTCAAAGTGTCAGAGAAGTAGTGGTGCAAAGCGATAGCGTTTTATTAGTGACAGCCTATGAAGAAGGACTTTGCGAACTAAATATTTTTACGGAGGAAGCTAGACGCTTAGGTCCTCTGGATATGGTTAAGACTTTTGCATTTTATGAATCTATTCAAAGAACCAATGGCCAAATTGTCCTCACAGTAAAAGAAAAGAAATTAGATAAAAGGTATGCTTATGTTCTGCAATATAATCCAGCACAGGCACAATTGGATACCCTTAAAGTGTTATCTGAAATATTTTCGATTCCAGAGTTTCGATTCACATTTTTATTAGAGGCCAAACGCGAGAAATTATGGATTGGTACTAACCATGGATTGTTTTTAGTGGACTTAGAAAAGGATAAAATTTTAGGGGCCTGGTATGATAAAAGACAAGCGCCAAATACTTTTAAGGGGGATTTTCCAGAGCACTATATATTAGAAGGATCCGGAGTATTGACTTTGTATGAAACTGAAGATGACTTGCTCTGGATAGGATTGGAAGAAGGTGGGGTTAATATTTTGAATACCCTTACAAATGACCTTCAAATACTTAGCGAGGAGGATGGTCTTTCGAATAATACCGTCTGTGGCATCTTACCTTATGAAAATGGATATTGGTTAAGTACATATAATGGCCTGTCTTATTATAATAAGGAGACCAAAGATTTTCGGAATTTTTACCGACAGCAAGGATTACCTCATAATGAGTTTAATCGGTTTTCCTTTGAAAGAGCAAAGTCGGGAATATTCTACTTTGGAGGGATGAATGGTTATGTTGGATTTGACCCAGAGGAAGTGTTATCCGAAGAAAAAGAGGTAAAAATTTATATTAGTGAAGCTTCTTATTATGATCGAAAAGGAAAGCCTATAGTGGAACATTATAATAAGCTGAAAAAAGAAGTAGACATCGACGTCCCGGCAAATTATCGAAACTGTAGGTTTAATTTTACCTTAAGTGATTTGCATACGGCTAAACAGCATACCTATAGTTATCGCCTGGTTCCAGTCGGGCAAATTTTTACTCCCGAAAATATCCCCTGGATTAATAATGGAACGAATCGGAGTGTAGCTTTTGATTACATACCTGCGGGCAACTATGAATTAGAGGTAAGAGGTATATCTGCAAGAGGAGTCTTGTCCGAAACTATGAGTATTAAGATTTCTGTGAATGAATTTATTTATAGGACCTGGTGGTTTATTACTTTAATTATTTTAGGGATCTCCGGCATTGCTTATATGTTTTATCGTAATAGAATACAGAATGCCATCCGGATGGAAAAGTTACGGACTCAATTGAGTAGTGATCTGCATGATGACGTAGGGAGTTTACTTTCAGGAGTCGCTTATCAAATGGAGCTGCTGGAATATTCGGTAGGCGATCAACACAAATCACTTGTGCAGCAAATAGCAAGTTCTAGCCGCCGTGCAATGTCTCAGATGCGAGATGTAGTTTGGGCAATGGATAATCGAAAAGGAAGTTTGCAGGATTTGGTCGAACGAATGCGAGAATTTGCGAGTGAGCTTTTGGAACCTTTGGAAATTGATTATCAATTTGACGCGGGAAGTCTATTGACAAGCCCTCTAAGTTCGGAGCAAAGACATTCAATATTATTGATCTTCAAAGAATTTTTGACAAATACTGTAAAACATGCAGAGGCTACGAAAGTAGAGATACAGTTGCGACAATCAGGGAAATTTTTTGAACTTTCCTTAAAGGATAATGGCAAAGGGATGTCTAAGAACCTCGATAAGATAACTGGTCAGGGCTTACTAAATATGCAAATGAGGGCAGACAAAATAAAGGCGGATTTAAACTTCGATAATCATAATGGCTTTGGTGTATTGCTAAGGTTAAAGCTTTTTTAGTATGCTAAGGTGCTAACGTACGCTGAAGTGATTGCCCCCCGCTTATGGGGTAGTATAAAAGCAATAAAACGACTACATTGGTACTTTAAACTAGTAAAGTGGAAAATATTACAATCAGTATTATTGAGGACGAGCCCCTTATTCGTAGTAGTTTAGTTGGGTTGATTTCTACCCAGGGTAACTTTACGTTGATTCATGAGTGTAGCTCTGTGGAGTCTTTTCTGGAATTGCCGGAGGCGAAACCTTCGGACGTATTACTTTTGGATATTGGCTTAAAAGGCGGGATGAGTGGCTTGCATGGTATTCGTCCGATCAAACAACGTTTTCCCAAAACAGAAATTATTATGCTGACCACTTTTGATGATTCAGAACGGGTCTTCAAAGCATTATGTGCCGGTGCAACTGCCTACTTGACTAAGCGAACACCCTTTAAGAAAATTGTTGAAGCGATTCACACCGTGCATCGTGGTGGATCTTATATGTCTCCTTCTATTGCTCGAAAAGTTATTGAGCATTTTTCACCGAAAAAAACTACTAGCGTCACTCTTACCCCCCGACAATTGCAAATCGCTGAGGGTGTCATTGAAGGCTTAAGCTACAAAATGATTGCGGATAAATTATTAATCAAAACCGAGACGGTTCGGGACCATATTAAAAGTATCTATCGTAAATTAGATATCCATAGTAAAACAGAATTGATCAGAAAACGAATTGACGGCGAAATCTAAAACAAAAGTGGGAATCCAAAACTTGGATTCCCACTTTTGTTTTAGGGCTCCTATGAATTATTCATGTTTGTGATAAACCTTGGCTACAATCCTCCAGCCACTTTCGAATTTTAATAGCGAGAGATAATCGGTATACACATGTTTACCATCTTTTGATAATTCAATTTTTACTGCGGCTGAACCACCGGTTACATCAACAGACGCAAAGTTATGTGTCCATTTGTTTTTTGATGCATCAAACTTAGGATCATTTTTTCGCTTCTCTGTTCCGGAGGCCCAAGTGTCAATGGGGTATTTTGCGATGTCTTCTCCTTTCGCAGAAAAAATGGCGAAATCCGGATGGAACCCTTTTCGCATTGCCTCAGGATTCAACTCGTTAAAAGCACCGTGTACATATGATTGTAAGATTAATTCTTTAATAGCAGTTTCTGCGTCACCCTCTGTAGTTTCGGAAGATGTAAACGCAAAAATGCTTATTCCAAGAAATAATACGCTGGCATATAGGAATAATTTCTTTTGCATAATATAAATGGTTTAAGGATTAAGAATCCTTTAATTTACGCTTTCTTCCCTCTAGTAATGTGCTGTTTTAAGTTAAAACCTACCAAAGGAAGTGCTCCAACGACGAAGCTAAGTTTTTAGCTATCGAATGACTTTAGAATGCTAAAACCATCGGGGAGCTTTCGACTGATATTTTTGATAATTGATGCCGAAAGTGCTGAGTAGGAAGGCTTCCTCTAGTCTGACCTGTGTTTGAATGACGGTATAGGACAAAATGAAAATTATTAAGACGAAAGCATTTGGCAAGACGAATAGCAAACCAAGATTTGCGATTATGATCCCAAGGAATATTGGATTTCTGGAATAGGCGAACAGCCCCTTTGTGACCAATGCTGTTTTGTTTTTATCATCGATACCAATTCTCCAGGAGTCGGACATTTGGTGTTGTGCAATACTTACCCATAATAATGCGAGATGAAGTAATATCCAGCCAATAACTTTTAGGATTGGAAAATCTAAATACCAAATGGGTAATAAGATAGGATGGAGATGCTCAAAGAAAGTATGGATAATAATTACGAGAAACTCCAATAAAATAATAGCGATAAATAATCGACCATTAAATCCGTGTGCATCGTCTGTTCGTTCAAAAGCAAAAGGATTGACCTTGGTGTTTTTCCAGGTAACGTAGGATCGAAGAATGAAAGTAATTCCAAAGAATAATAAAAGAAAAAACAATAAGTAAAGTTGCATGATTTTTTTTCTGCAAAAGTAGACACCTGAAGTCTGCAACTCAATTGCATTTTTAAGAAAGGAGCTAAGTATTGGTACAAGTAGCACATTGACCTTTTATAGTCATGCTGACCCCATCAGCCTTATAACCTTTTGGGAGATTAATATTCGGAATATAAACAGATTCTATACATTGAAGTTGATCACAGATAGTACAATGAAAATGAGGGTGCCGGTCTTGGTGACCATCTTTGCTACATTCTTCCTCACATAGCGCATATTTGAGACTATTAGTCCCTTCGATTGTATGTAAGACTCCTTTATCCTGAAAGGTTTTTAGGGTTCGATAAATCGTGATTCGATCCGAATGCTCAAAGATATCTTCCAATTCGTTCAAGCTAAAGGAAGCCAGAGGAAACTGCAGGAAGTGTTCCATTAATAAAATACGCATGGCCGTCGGACGAATGGATTTATTGGTCAGTATTTGTTCTGCTGATTGCATGATGCAAATTACATAATGGTGTGATCAATATCTAGTGATATTGTATTAAAAAAGCCTGCGGTAAGAATACCGCAAGCTCACCACCTTAAAATTATACAACCTCTTTTGAGAGAAGTATCAAGAATTTATGAAACATTTATATCGTTGAAATGTCAAAGGACCCAATTCAAATTCAGCAGCAATAATTTCTTCTTTGATGTCTTTTAAAAAAGGCAAATCTTTATTTTGGAAATAGTAAACCTGGTTTAGCAAAAGTCCGGGCTCAAAGGTCTGGTTCAGGATGTGGTTTTTACTGATTGATCTTGCTTTTGTGAAATCCCTTTGTATGTAATATACATAAGCAAGTAAATCGTAAGCGGCAGGGACAGGCCGAGCGTTGATTTCTTTTTGCGCTAGCCTCAGGGCTTTGTTGATAGTTGAATGATTTGCTGCATAATGGTGAATTAGGAAATGATGATACATAGCTCCATATTCCGAAGCAGTAACCTGCTTTACGATTTCTTGATTTAGTCGTTCTGCATTTTTAGTCGAACCCTGAAATTCTAAAATCTCCGCTTTTAACATTTTGATGCCTGGATCGCTAACTGTTTTGTCTAACAAGTTTAAGATGTTCAGTGCTTGTTTTGGGTTTCTTTGATTAGCATATGCAATCCATGCTAGACCTTTAGCGGAATACCAATCTGCTGGGTTTATTGTTAAAGCTTTTTTGTAAGATGCAGTTGCTTGTTCGATTTGACCAGCATGACCATAATAATCTCCAAGGTTAGAATAGATCCATGATAGCCTTGCTTTTTGATTACCGGCTTTTGCAATAGCTTCCGCTTCGTTCATTAAGTCGATCGTACGGTCTAATCGACCATGTCCATCTTCCCATTTCGCAAGTCGGATCAGGTAGTTGAAATCTCTGACAGGGGCAAATTCATCTAGTAATTTTTTTTGCTCATTCTCCATCCCAAGTTCTTCGTAAACATCGATGAGCATTAACTTGGTATCCTTACGTTTTTGCCCGTTTGATAAGGCTTTTTCTAATGTCACTAACGCTTCCTGGAAACGGTGCTGCGAAATATAGTTCTTCGCTAAAGATCGAAGTATGGATGCTTTGCCGGGGATTTCTTCCTGACTAAGTTCACTCAGTATTTTCTCGGATGCTTTGAGGTATTTAATATTAGCAGTGAGAGAAAACAAAGATTCATTTACTTGCGCCATTTGTTGCTTGAAGGCAAATTGATTTGGGGCAGCTATAAGCTTGTTGCTCCAAAATTCAAGTTCTTTGGTTTGAGTTTCTATTTGTTGAAAAGGTTGATAAAGACCCACTTCATAAATGTTTTCTTGTACTTGTATTTGAGAGGGATCTGGTGTCAGAAAGCTGACTATAAAAAGAAGAAATATCATGTTGTAATTTTATGGTGGTAGTGAATATTGATTCTCTTTTTCTGAGAATTTTGAAGTTTTAAAACCACAGCAGAACAAAAGTTAAACTATTGCTCTAGCTGTGGTGAGCACTCTATACAGAATCCATATTAGCGTGTTGTGCCATTAGTGGATGTGTCATTAAGAATATAAAGGGCGGAGAGTGCTGTGTTGGCCTACCAAGGGCTAGCCAGGTAAGGAAAGGTATTTAAAAATTCCTTATCATTACTGTTTACATTATCAGAAGTCAGGCCTGGATTTTCAGAACCGTCAGGTCCTCCAAAGATTAATAGTAACTCAACGTCGATTACATCATCTTCAAGTGTACGTCCGGTTAATACATTGGTACCATCAAAGAAAGTCGTAGGCGCAGTCAGTGATGCGGTAAGTACATCCGTTGCTAATACACTTGTAAAAGTAGTGGCGTCTAATCCTAAAGCATTAGTGGTGTACCCTGCATTAAGAGCAAGTAGACGATCTTCAAAAGCTTGAGCAAACTTAGCTCCCATTTCTACTGGAGTTGTTTCATTGAACTCATCTTTTTGGGCGTCGGAAACAAACACAGTGTTGATTGCTGGACGTCCCATTTGATCTGCTTGTACGTAGGTTCCGGTGAAATCGATTGTTGGTTCTGGGGTGCTATCATCGTCGTCACCACATGAAGTGAATAACAGACTAAATGAAAGTGCTAGGAATAAAAAAGAAAGATATTTTGAAAACTTCATTTTAGTATTATTGAAAAGTTAAATTAAAAGGTGTTAATAATTGATGCGGTAGGCATCTTGATTTTGGGCTAAGTAGCTTACTGTTTTTGCTTAGTCTCTACCCAGGTGTTTACGGAGTCACCAGTACCAAGGCTTGATTTAGGCACTTCTACCACAACAGAAAGTACATTAGTACCAGCAAAGGTATCCGCACCAGGATCAGAGAATCCACTTGCCGTTCCTCCTAGGATCGCAGAGTAAGCTCCAAGGTCAAAGAAGAAAGGATCGTCTCTCGGTCCAGCAAATAATTTTTTGCCATCTAATGTTCCAATCGCAGCATCTGCTCCGTAAGCAGTGATGTCTACTATGATAGGGTCCATTGTATCATCAATTGTACTGGATTTTCCAGTTGTGCCTGGTGCGTATGGCCCGAAAGCATACATCTTCCCATCTCGTGGAATCATTTGGATGACTAGGTCTTCGACATTATCTGCATCATTGTCGATATTTACTTCGATTAGTACGTTCTCGTCGAAGGTAGCTGAAGAGGTATTATTAGGACTTAATAAGCCTTGTAGGTTTATTGCGAAAACCATGTTTGCGGAGTTTTCTTTGCTTTCGAAAGCGTAGAAATCAGTCACATCGCTTGTACCATCAGTAACAGCAGGTGCATCAATGTGATCAGCAGATATAAAGAAAAGAGCTCCAGATAATAGGAGGCAAAAGATTAAAGAAATTTTTAGTCGTAACATAAAAGGTGTGATTAAATGATTTTAAAAATTGGTGCGCCTTCTTCCGGATAGATTAAGTTGGCCAGCTTCGTCTTTCTTTAGGCGCTCAAAATCATTTACGAGAATTAAAGTGTAAGTGGATTTATCCTTAAGTAATTTTTTAAAAAACATTTTTTTATCTTACTCAGGGACGATGAGTCAAAGTGCGATCTGCTGATTTTCATCAGCAGGAGATTCAGCGAATAAAAAATATCAAACAGAGTTTTTAATGAAATCAAATTTCAATGGCCAATAATAAAATGATCGTAGACGAACGATCACGAGATTTAGGAAATTTTTTAGTGGGACGCTTACTTCCTTTTCGAAAGAAGAGACAGGTAGGGCCTTTTACGTTTATCGATCACATGGGGCCAACTGAAATCAAAGCTCCACATTATATGGATGTAGATCAGCATCCTCATATTGGATTGTCTACTTTGACGTATTTAATGCAAGGAGCGATAGAGCATCGGGATAGCACGGGAGCTGTACAAGTAGTCAGGCCCGGAGATGTAGGGTTTATGACTTCTGGGAAAGGGGTAACGCATACCGAACGAACGCCTGTAGAGGATCGGGATGGGCAGACTAAAAGTTTGCATGGTTATCAGGTTTGGGTAGCATTGCCAAAGCAAAAAGAAGAAATGGATCCCCGTTTTGATTTTGTGGCAAAGGAGGATTTGCCAAGTTGGAAAGAAGGTAGTTTGAAATTGACTTTAGTAGCTGGTAAAGGATATGGGCGACAATCCCCCTTGCCTGTTCATTCAGATTTGTTTATGGTTGATGTTGTCGCACAAGAAGCTGCTGAGTTGGAGCTCAAAGGTCAGCTTTCGGGAGAGATTGCTATAGTAGTGACGGAGGGTGCAGTATGGGATGAACAGGAAATCATTGAAGCTGGACAAATGTTGATTTCGAAGACAGACGATGAGTGCTTTGTTCGCCTGGAAGCCGGAACGCGGATTTTACTTTTTGGTGGACAACCTTTAGGTGAGGAGCGATTCCTGTTTTGGAATTTTGTATCCTCTTCGAAGGAACGATTGGCGCAGGCTAAGGAAGATTGGCGGGAGAAACGTTTTCCAAAAGTGCCTGGAGATGATACTTATATCCCATTGCCATAAGGACTACTGACAAACCCTTGTCACTTCATTGGATTAATTTGGGTTTGATAACAATTGAATCTAATTCTTTAAAATAATCTAATGGCAGAACCACTCAAGTATTTATACAACGATAAATTTTTTAACCACCTTGTTACTGCACTTAAAAAGGTTTATCCGGCCTTTCAAAAAACAACTTTTCTTAAGGCAGTTTATGGAGATAACTGGGAGGATAAGGAATTAAAGGATAGGATGCGTCATATTGCAATTACTTTAGAACGTTACTTGCCATCCGACTTTAATGTTTCTTCGAAAATCCTGACGGACTTAGTTGAAGAATTAAAGACTAAGTCGGAGGAGATGTCCTTTGTGTATATGTTTATTCCGGACTTTATTGAAGTATTTGGAATTGATGATTTTAAAACTTCAGTGAAAGCGATGGAAAAGATTACGCAATTTACCAGCTGTGAGTTTGCGGTACGACCTTTTCTGCTAAAGTATCCGGATAAGATGCTTAAGCAAATGTTATTGTGGTCGAAACATAAAAATGCCATGGTAAGACGCCTTTCTACAGAGGGCTGTCGGCCACGACTACCATGGGCTATGGCTTTACCTGCGTATAAAAAAAATCCTTCACAGATACTCCCTATCCTGGAAAGATTGAAGGGGGATTCATCAGAATCTGTACGTCGGTCGGTGGCTAATAATCTGAATGATATCTCTAAAGATAATCCTGAGTTGGCCTTAGAAATTGCACAATCCTGGTTTGGGAAATCAAAAGAAACAGATTGGGTAGTAAAACATGCTTGCAGGGGATTGCTGAAGGCCGGACATCAGGATGCTTTACAACTTTTTGGTTTTGGGAATACGGATTTTATCAAAGTTGATGCTTTGAAAATTCACACTCCAAAGGTTAAGGTAGGAGCGGCGCTTAAGTTTTCTTTTCAAGTTTCGAATCTTGCAAAGGAGTCCTTGAAAATTAGATTAGAGTACGGGGTGTATTTTCAAAAGGCAAATGGAAGTCTTTCCCGGAAAGTATTTAAGATAAGTGAACGAAGGTATGAGGCGGGCGAGGTGTGTACTGTTGAGCGCAAGCAAGCATTTAAGGTTATTACTACTCGAAAGTTGTATCCCGGGCTTCATCAGGTTGCAGTGATTGCGAATGGTAAAGAATATGAGATGGTTGATTTTCAGTTAGAAGTTGTTCAATAATTCAAAATATAGCGAGTCTTTTATCGCAATAGGTAAATAGATCCTTCTAGCGCTAGGAATGATTTAAAAATACTACTTTAATAAGGCGATAGCCCAAAACGAAATGATGTATTTATTTGAGGATAGCGGAAATAAAAAATCGCTTTCCGCAAAACACATTAATGTGCTCTCGCGGAAAGCGATTTTATAGAATTTTATGGCTAATTGTAAATGCGAGAAGTATTTACAATTCGTTAGCTGCGAATTTTTCTCTTAAATAAATTGCCTTTAGAACTTCTTTTCTTCGAACCACTGAAGGCTTGGTAAACTCTTTCCGGCTACGAAGCTCGCGAAGGATTTTGGTATCTCGGTGTCTTCTCTTGTATCTACGGATCATACGATCAACGGACTCGTCATCTTTTCTATCAATTATAATCATTAAATTATTTTATGTGTGAGTTAAATTAAATCCATTATTGTGCTAAGGCTACGGCTTGAGCTCTCTTTTCTTTTCGAAGTTGACGCAAAGCACGATCTTTAATCTGTCGAACTCTTTCTCTGCTTATTTCCATCAAATCGCCAATATCACTAAGTGATTTTGCTTCTTCTTTACCGAGTCCAAAGTAATATTTCAAAACCGTTGCCTGACGCGGAGGGAGGCAACTTAGTAATTGTTGTGCTTCTACCTCTTGGGAGTCACGAACACTAAGCTCAAAGTCCGGTTGCCTGATATTTTTATCTTCCATCAAACTTGCTAATGGAGTATATTCATCATCCTTGACAGGTGCATCAATGGAAGAACATTTTTTGTAAGTGTCCAAACATTTTTGAACATGACTGACTTTGAAATCTGTAAAAGAGGCAAGTTCATCAACAGATGGACTACGTTCTTCTTGCTGCTGGAAAATGCTAATCGCATCCATGATCTTGGCAGTATCGCCACTCATATTCACTGGAAGTTTGATCTTCCGACCTTTTTCATTTACAGCCTGAAGAATGGATTGGCGAATCCACCAAACTGCGTAGGAAATAAATTTGAATCCTTTGGTTTCATCAAATCTACGGGCAGCTTTTATTAAACCAATGTTACCTTCATTGATGATGTCACCTAGTTTTAGACCCAGGTGCTGATATTTTTTGGAGACAGAAACGACGAAACGCAAGTTATGGAGGATAATTTTTTCGAAAGCGCTTTCATCTCCCAAGCGAAGTCTTTTGAACAGGCGTAATTCCTCCTCTGGAGAAAGTACATCGTACTTTGAAATATCAGTAAGATATTTCTCCATGGACAACTGATCGCGGCGGGTGATCGTATTCGTAATTTTTAAGGCGCGCATAAACACTATATATTTTAGTAAAAAAGTAAATTATTAAATTGTAGTCGTACGAATTTCAGAACGTAGAATGCCCATCTGAAACTTGCCTTGCAACTGTTTCAAATAGGTACGTGTAGTAAAAAACTGAAAACGTTGGTTGGTGTAGGACTGGATACCTTTTAAAGATATACAAGCCTATAACGCCCTAAGGTTAGAAATAGTTCGTGTAGAAACTATTTTTTTTCGCTCAAGCTAAAAATAGGGTAAAATAAAGGCTTAATCAGTTCTGATCTCTGGACCAGCAGTGATAATAGGGGAGGCGTCTACATCGGTAATGTCCAGAAAGTTAGTAATAGTGTCAAAAGAATTTTGAAGCTCCATTAATTGCTCTGGAGAAAGCTTTTTCAATTTGTGAGATAACTGCTGATGCAAGGGCTCTGGAGTACCGTCTATAAGTAGAGTGCCTTTTTCTGTAATAGATATCATACCTACTCGTTTATCTTTTTGTTTGGGTAAGCGGATAACTAAATCTTTCTTTTCTAAACGGTCAATAATACCCGTAACGGTACTCGCATTTAGTTGCAGGAAATCTTTGATTTGTTTGTGAGATGCCTGCTGAAGTTCTTGCTCCAATAGGAAGTTGAGACAAAGCAACTGTGGAATGCTGATGCCATACTCCTTTTCAATCCGTTTACTTTCTATATTGACGGATCGAATAATCTGGCGAATTCTGGTAAGGATTTCGGTATATTTCATAAATAATTGCTCGATAGCTTACAGAACGTACACTTGTAAATTGATAATTTTTTCAAATATTTTTATCTATAAGTTTTAGGCCTTATTATTGATGGAATAAAAGTAACTTAAAACACAGAGAGTTTATTAGCTTAAAGGTTTAAATTTCTACCTCGCAAGATAGGAGATTTTCTTAAATAGAAGCAAGTCGACATAATAGAAACCATATCTTGCAGCGTTACTTAATAAATGCTTTCCCCCTACTACTTCACTGCTGATCTTACTTGCTATCAAAAAGGCGCAGATTTTGTGCACTAATATATTGTCTGTAGCGATGCAATTCGATTGTACCTCTTTAACAGGCATTATTTAAAGTTTAGGATAAAATAAACCCTACTGCTTATGCTAACACCATACGCTGGCCCATGGAATTTTGATACTGCGGCTCATCTATTACGTAGAACGATATTCGGACCTACTAAAGATCGAATCCAACAAGCGGTGGACGAAGGTCTTGATGCAGCCATTGAAACATTGATGGGCCCTTCTCCGGAAGTTGATCCACCTATTTACTATGATTTTTCTAGTGACCCGGAAGCCGGCATTGGTGAGACCTGGACGGATAAGGTACTCAATGGAGATATTACCGGTATTTATTTTGCTAGAGAGAAAACACTCTGGGCCTGGTGGTTTATGCAAATGAACCGCAACCAACAAACCATTCACGAAAAGCTTACCCTTTTCTGGCATAATCACTTTGTGGTTTCGGAATCCGGACATGCCAATATGCAATGGGATTATTTAAGCCTGTTACGAGATTTTGCCTTGGGAGACTTTAAAGAGTTGACAAAGCGGATTACGATTGACCGGAGTATGTTGATCTATCTTAATGGTACGTCTAATTATGTGACGGAGCCTAATGAAAACTACGCCAGAGAATTACTGGAGTTGTTTACAATAGGGAAAGGTGAATTAGCCGGACCTGGAGATTACACCAATTATACCGAACAAGATATTGGAGCAATTGCAAAAGCTTTAACCGGATGGACTGCATGGACTCCAGGAAATGATCCTGCGGGATTCGAATATTGGTGGTCATCTCATGATACCAGTGATAAACAACTTTCTCATCGGTTTGGGAATCAGGTTATTCAAAACGCCGGAGCAGAGGAATACAAAAATGTAATCGATATCATTTTTGGGCAGGATGAAGTTGCTCGTCATATCTGCCGTCGCTTATACATGTGGTTTGTTCATTATGAAATTAATGAAACAATCGAAGCAGATGTGATTGAGCCAATGGCTCAAATCCTGATTGACAATAATTATGTAATCCAACCAGCATTATCAGCATTGTTGAAGAGTGAGCATTTCTACAATGCCCAATTAAGAGGGTGTATGATCAAGAGTACCCTGGATTGTTTCTATTCTGCTTATAATGCGTTTGAAGTAGAACCAGCCGATAGTTTACTAGTAGAGTATGAAATCTGGGTAGCCTGGTACTGGCAGTTTTTAGATCTCGAAATGGGAATTTTTAAACACCCAAGCGTAGCGGGTTGGAAAGCTTATTATCAGGGGCCACAGTTTTATCGTAACTGGATAAACTCCGCCAGCCTGACCTTGCGACGCAGGATGCTAGCTAACATTAAATGGTTGACTCAATATGTTTCGCCAGAGACGAAAGGCTTTGACTTTCTAAAGTTTGTTGCAACGCTTGAAAATCCGGAAAATCCAAATGACTTAATTGACGAAGTGTGCCAACTCATTTATCCGAGGGCATTGACCAGCGAACAAAAAGACTATTTCAAAGCAGCATTAATCCCGGGATTACCTGATTTTGAATGGACTACGGAGTACAACAATTATCTCAATGATCCGGATAACGAAGATCAGCGACAGTCTGTAGAGAATAAGTTATGGAGTATGTTTATTGCAATTATGAACGTGCCCGAATTCCAATTAAGTTAATAATCACCCTTTGGGGATTACTATAATCTTTGACAATGAAAAGAAGATCATTTCTCAAAAAATCTGCCTTGTTTTCTCTTCCGACATTTTTCGGAGGATTTTCTGTAGCAGCAATGCCTTCAAGTTTAATGTCCAGCTTGATCAATGATGACAGTGACCGTGTATTGGTATTGATTGATCTGAATGGAGGAAACGATGGCCTTCATACTTTTATCCCATTGGATGGGTATGATAATCTGGCTAATGCCCGGGATAATATTATTATCCCTGAAAATAAAATCCTGGATTTTACGGACACCATAGGCTTGCATCCTGAACTTACAGGAATCAAAAGTCTTTATGATAATGCTAATCTGACGGTGGTCCAGGGCGTAGGTTATCCAAACCAAAATCGTTCGCATTTTCGATCTGCTGATATTTGGAATACTGCTTCGGCGGCGGATGAATACCTGGATACAGGTTGGCTAGGGCGCTATTTGGATCAGCAACATCCTGGTTATCCGGAAGGTTATCCCAATGATGATTGCCCGGATCCTTTTGCAGTAACACTCGGCTCGTCTGTTTCTGGTACTTGCCAGGGAGGGCAGTCTAATTATAGTATGGCTATCTTGAATACCAATGACATTGGAGGATTGACGACAGGCGTTGAAGCACCTTTGCCGGAAGATTGTTATGGTGATGAAATGGCTTTTTTGATCGAAACTTTCAAAAAGTCGAATGCTTACGCAGAGAGGGTAGTGGAGGCTGCTGAAATGGGGAATACCAATGCAGGACTTTATCCGAATTCGCAGTTAGCTAATCGTTTGAAAACGATAGCGCAACTGGTTTCAGGTGGCTTGCAGACTAAGATTTACGTTATTCAATTGGGAGGATTTGATACTCATGCGGATCAGGTAGATTCGAATGATACGGCTGAAGGAGGTCATGCATATTTATTACGTACGCTGTCGGATGCGATTTATGCATTCCAGGAAGATTTGAAAGCATTGGGGCTTCAGGATCGTGTTTTAGGAATGACCTTCTCTGAGTTTGGGCGAAAGATTCGTTCCAACGCCGGCTTAGGGACAGATCATGGATCAGCCGCTCCGATGATGTTCTTTGGTAATTGTTTGAACCCCGGGATTATCGGAGCAAATCCGGAAATTGCCAGTAATGTCGATATCGAAGAAGGAGTAGCAATGCAATATGATTTCCGATCCGTTTATGGCTCGGTATTAATGGATTGGTTTGATGTGAGTGAAGAAGATATTACGAATTTGCTCATTCCGGATTTTCAATATGTTCCGGTTTTAGGCGCTTGTCAGACTACGCCAACCAGAGAAATAGCGATTGATGTTAAAGCGGAAGTATTTCCTAACCCTTGTATTAATAATTATTCGCTGGTCTTTACAGTCGCTGACCCCGATAGCTATCGGGAACGCCGCGTCCGGATTGATTTGTATGATGTGGTCGGTAAGCTGGTTCGAACACTCAGTGATCAAACTTTATCTGCCGGAGAACACCGCCTGAATGTTGAAATGCATGATGCTGCCGCAGGTGTTTATTTTACAAGGATACAAGTAGGTGACGCAGTTCGCTCACTAAGAATTGTTAAGCAATAGGTTTTATCATGAGGTACGAATATCAAGGTCGTAGGACCTTAGCATAAAAATAAATTTAAACCTTAGTTATTCAGTACCATAACTTTTTGCGAAGTTGTAAACTGTGCGGTTTCTATTTTTACTATATACATTCCTGATGGAAGTATTGAGGTGTCAAGCTGAAACTCATGTGTTCCTGGGTTAAGGATGCCTCGATGTAAAACAGAAACTACCTGTCCTTTTTTATTGATCACTTCAATGTTGACTACTGCTCGCTGATAGATTTCGAAAGAAATCATAGTTTCTTTATAAGATGGATTGGGATGTATTTTTAGATTACCGAAATTTTCTTCAATATTGGGCTCGCTTTGTGCCGTTAGATTTTTTAGTTCAAAATCTGCAACAAGCGGTAAGTGGTCGGAAGCAAATGTAGCATCGTTAGCTAAAAGGTTGAATGTATTTAAGCTATCCTGCGGTAGTCCAGGCGTAAATAGAGCATAACTATTCTCTAAGTTGAGATTTGAACCACTGTAAATAATAAAATCTAATCTTCCCGGACTAAAACTGCTGGCCTCATTATACCAGGTGTAGGAAAAAGGAACCCCTGTTGAATAAGGATGAGCATCAAGCAAATTATTACCATCCCAGTCTGGAGTGAAATCCGGACCATAGGCAGCTTCATCAGAAATATTTCCGGTAAGTAAGGTTTCCAATTGATTATTGTCCCCTACTAAATTCATATCTCCGAGAATAATGATAGGAGCATCCGCTTCCAATGGAATGGGGCCATTTCCATCTTTTGCTTCCCTTAAAAATTGCATGATCAAATCTACTTCCATTTGCCTTTCTACATTGTTTGCACAACATGGAGGGTGTGCAACAATGAGCAGTAAATTGGTCTCAATTCCCGGGACATCAATTAAGAAAGCACCATTGCCATCATTTGAATTATTGCCCTGGATAAAAGCACTTTCGAGGATTGGATACCTGCTGATTGCAAGACAATCCGGACCTTCTTTGGCATGATACCATTGTTGGTCAGGGCCGGAAGGTAGCATGGACTCTACTTGATTGGCGACCAGGTTAGATGGGAGATCATAGATTTCCTGAAACCCGATAATTTCAGGTTGCATTGCTTGTAGTAATCTGGTAAAAGATGGCACTCGACTTGGATCAAAGATACCGTTGGATAAAACATTATATGATAAGAACCTTAGATTAGTATCTTTTGCCTTTTGAATAGTGTAATCCGGAAGTGGGTCTAAAGCATCACTTGCAAAAGTATACTCGACGCCTTCGTTTGCAGCAGGTAGTATATCCCCAGTATTATTATCGTCTCTAAATACAACCTTGAAGTCATTCCCTTGAAACAGGGAATTACCCTGAATTGAAATGTCTCTTTTAATGGCAATTTCGAATCGGTCAGATGTAACAGTCGGTGCGCTTACTAAATTAATGTCATCATGGAAAATCATTGTCGAGTTGCCAGAGGAATAGAAAAAGCCCGAACGATTACCAAAAGAATAAATGATTTCGGCACCAATTCCATTAATCGCTTGCCCCGTACTCGTGTTATTGTCAGTGTCTAAATATATCAAGATATCATTTAAATCCTGGAGGTTGATTTCTGTTCCGACTTCGATTAAAAAGAAGATAAAGGTGTCATCATTATAAATTTTTAGTTCACCAAAATCTACGCCTGACGTTCCGCCATCACCAGCTGCATCAGCAAATATTACAGGCTGTTCTTCCCATTCCTCAAAAATACCATCGGCGAGGATTCGACTTTGTGAAAAACTAAAAATAGAAAGCAATAATAGCGAAAGAGTAATGAAGTGTTTCATTAGCGTTGGTGTGTTAATTTTCAAGAATTCACATTGAATATAAAAAACAGGTGGTAAGGGAAATAGTTTTTTGACCCTGAGACTAATGCAAAAAATAAGCATAATCATTTGCTTCAATTTGCCCGCCTAAGAACGTCATCGGTATATCATTCCGGGGTGATGAATTAGTTTAACAAAAGTTAAATGTATAATTAACTTATTCAAAGCTAACAAAAGTCTAAAGATTGCGTAGTATGATAATAAGATATTGATTTTAACCAAATACTACCAAAAATAATGAACTCTCCCAATAGCCCTGTTCAGGGAAAGTCTGTATTAGTCCTTGGCTGGGAGTTTCCACCGAGAATGGTTGGAGGCCTGGCAATTGCCACCTATGGTATCGTAGAGGCTATGAGCCAGTATATAAAGGTTCATTTAATTATTCCCTATAAAGATGCAAATACACCTGAGATTGAAAATGTGACGATCTATGGCCTCAATGATCTTGCATTAAATATTGAAGAAAAACAACTCACCTCCTTGTTAAAGCGTCAGACGGTGATCTCCACTTTTACAGAGATACATAGTTACCCCGCAGTTTATGAAACCGGAGTGGAGATTATGGAAGTTGTAGAGATGGAGATCAAAGAACAAAAAATAGATAAGTCTTTTAGGTCTCACCTGAATGTTTTTAAGTCAGAGGAAATGTATGGAAAGAGTCTTTGGGAAAAAATTCCGGTGTATACAGAAATTGTCAATGAAATAGCGGCGTTTATTGACTTTGATGTTATCCATTGTCATGATTGGGTGACCTTCGGTGCAGGTAAAAGATTAAAGGAAAGCTATGGTAAACCACTTTGCCTTCATGTCCATGCCTTAGAGACTGATCGCTCGCACAAAAAAATTAAAAACAGAATTTACGATATTGAACAGTCTGCCATGGAAATGGCAGATCTAATATTCCCGGTAAGTCAATATACTAAAGAACAAATCATAGCGCATTACGGAATGAAAGGAGACAAAATTACTCCGATCTATAATGCTATTGAAGAGAAATATATAGAAAGATGGCGCCATAAAATACCAGGGAGGTTGGTAACTTTTCTCGGTCGGATAACCGCTCAGAAAGGACCTCAGTATTTATATGATACTGCAGTCAAAGTGATTGATGCTTATCCGGATGTTACTTTTGTGATTGCGGGTACTGGAGATCAACTTATGAGTTTGATCGCTGCTTCCGCAGATAAACAAATAAGTAAGCATTTTATCTTTACGGGCTTTATAACTCGTAATGATGTAGATGCCTTATTGGCTACCTCGGATATTTATTTTATGCCCTCCGTTTCAGAGCCCTTTGGCTTGACCGCTTTGGAAGCAACTCGAGCAGGAGTACCTTGTGTTTTATCCAAACAATCAGGTGCTTCAGAAGTGCTTCCCTCAGCATTGGTCGCGGACCATTGGGATACAGATTTATTTGCCGCTCACATCCTTAAGTTATTAAGCGATGAACCGTTTAGACAGCAGGTAATTCAGCAAAATCAGGAAGAAATGAACCGGATTAGCTGGATGGCTTCTGCTGCAAAAATTGTTTCTACTTATTCAATTGCGCTCAGCTTAGATTAGATTTAGTGGTTGGACACGAGGTTTAATTTTTTGACTAGTCACTAATCATTTAGAGACAGACTACCCGTAAATATTTCTTCACCAAAACTGATCCCTAATGCCCTCAATCTGCTTTTACTTCCAGGTACATCAACCTTATCGATTAAATGAATATGGTTTTTTCGATATTGGTGAGCATCAAAATTATTTTAATACTTCCCTTAATGTGGAGATATTAAATCAAGTTGCTGAGAAATGCTATTTACCGGCCAATGAAACCTTCTTCCAATTGATCAAAAAATACGATGGGGATTTCAAAATTGCCCTTTCCTTATCCGGTGTCTTGCTGGAACAATTAGAAGCATGGCGACCTGATGTGCTATATTCTTTTAGAAAACTTGTAGATACCGGCTGTGTAGAAATCCTGGCGGAAACCTATTACCATTCATTGGCTTCAGTCTACTCACCAGAAGAATTTATATACCAGGTTGAAAAACATGAACGAGCAGTCCTTAAGCTGCTGGGGGTTCAACCCAAAGTCTTCCGGAATACTGAACTGATCTATAATAATGCCCTTGCAAAGGCCTTGCAAGAGATGGGGTACAAAGGCGTACTTGCCGAAGGAGTCCCTAAGTTGATGTCTACTGATTCTCCCAATTTTGTATTGCACCCCTTTGAGCAATATGATTTTTCTGTTCTCCTGAAAAATTATCAGTTATCGGATGATATCGCTTTCCGATTTTCAAAAATGGACTGGGAGGAATATCCTCTGACGGCAGATAAATTTGCCGATTGGCTTCATCGGCTTGCAGGAAATAGTGAAACGATTAACCTGTTTATGGATTATGAGACCTTCGGGGAGCATCAATGGGAAGAAACAGGAATTTTTAATTTCCTAAACTTTCTTCCGGAGAAAGTCCTTAGCCACCCAGATTATTCCTTTAAAACACCCTCTGAAATAATCGATACTTATCCACTTCGTGGAGAATATCATGTGCCTCATATTAGCTCTTGGGCAGATACAGAAAGAGATTTATCAGCCTGGGCGGGGAATTCAATACAGAAAGAAGCTCTAAGACGCTATTTTGATCTGGGAGAAGTTGTTAAGGATACCGGAGATTTATTTTTAGTCGAAGCATGGCGCAAGCTTTCTACCTCGGATCATTTCTATTATATGAGCACCAAAACTTCAAGTGACGGTGAAGTGCATGCCTATTTTAGCCCTTATAAGTCCCCTATAGAGGCATACAATTACTTTATTGCGGCACTTACGGATTTGGAATGCCGAATAGAAAGAACCAAGCTTATTTTGCCTTCCGAAGGGGTGGTTTTTAATGAATAAAAACAGCTTTTTGCTACTTCGCCTGCCGGCAGGCGAAGTAGCCGCCCAACTACGTAAATCGTTGATGAAAAAGTGAAATAGTCTTGTTATATGAATATTACGAATATTTATAATGCTTTTACATTTTTATTCGTAATTTGTGACATCATTTTGGCATATTTTTAGTGCTATTAAAATTACCGCTTCACAAATTTTCATTTCTTATTACTTTTCTTTTGCAATAACTGCAATAAATCCAATCTATTATGTTTCTAAACAACAGTAATTTAGATAACCTATTAGTACAGGTTAAGGACATGAATGTTCTCGAGAATGAAGTACTAGTTTTTTTAATAGGAGAGCATACTGAGATAGATCTTGATGATTTAATTCGTCGCTTAGAGCCTTTAAATATAACCTTCTTTGGAGGCGTGTTTACAGGGTTGATTGACGGGCCTGATAATCATACTGACGGAATTATATTGAAGAAATATCCTTGTTTGAGCCCTCCTTGCTTAGTTCGGGGCTTAGAATCGGATCAATTTGAAATTCCTGAGATTCGATCAATAATTACAAAGAACGAAAGAAGTAAAGCCACAATATTCACTATAGTGGACGGACTGACTTCGAATATAGCGACCTATCTTGATAAACTTTATCAACACGTCGGAACTAGCGCCAAAGTAATCGGAGGCGGAGCCGGATCACTTACCTTACAACAAAGCCCCTGTGTCTTTAATAAAGACGGCGTATTTCAGGATGCGGCTATAATTTGCCTTCTAGATCTTGAGATTAGTTTAAGTGTTAAGCATGGATGGACGAAACTTATTGGGCCTATGATCGCTACAAAAACTAATAAGAATGTAATTTATGAGCTAAACTGGGAAAATGCTTTTACAGTATATAAAGATGCACTGGACAAGGACTCCGGAAAAGATATTCAACAGGATAACTTTTTTAGTATTGCTAAAGGGTACCCCTTTGGAATAATAAAAGACAACGGAGAGGATATTGTCCGGGATCCTATTTCAACAGGTGATAATGGGGAATTAATTTGTGTTGGAGAAGTTCCTGAAAATACAGTTCTTTATATTTTGAAAGGCCATCAGGAGGAGTTAATTCAATCTGCCAAAAGTGCAACCGAAGAGTGCCTTAAAGGTGTGACTGAGAATATTTATGATGCCCTGATTGTAGATTGTATTTCCAGAACTTTATTTTTGGAAGATGAGTTTAGTCAGGAGTTAGGGGCTATCGAAACACAAATGCAAAACGCAGGAACAGCTACCAGAGCACAGGGAATACTTAGTTTAGGGGAGATTGCTTCTTCCGGAGAAGGAGTATTAGAGTTTTATAATAAAACGCTTGTAGTAGGAGCACTATTCAACTAAAAACGAATCTTGCTGTTTTTAGTGTTAATCTGATAAATAAAACTGCGATTTGATAGCTTGTATTCAACCAGGGAAGGATAGATTTAAATAATGATAGATAAGCATATTAAAATAGTTCAGGACATTTCTCTTTTGTATGAGTTATCTCTTGCAATAGGGAATTCTTTGAGCTTTGAAGAAAATTGCTACAATTTTATTAAGTCAATTCTGGCCAGAAAAAACCTCGCCTATGGAGGTATTTGGGTCCTTGATAATTCAAAGGACACTGACGGTAATCAATTTAAACTAACCTTCGATTTTCCGAATTTACGTACAGACGAGGAGGAGTCAAAGAAAGAAAAAATCTTTGATAAAATTTTCGAAGATGGTTCCTTTGCTATCGTTAAAGAAGAAGATGATGACTTTTCTGCAATAGCTCACCAGGACGGAGTGGAAAGCGGAGCCTATATTCTATTCGGAATGCCCGAAGTAGGCGTAATCCAGTTTTATACCTCAAAGCCGGATAATTTTACACATGAAGACTGTCTTAAACTAACTAAGGTAATTCTTAAGTTTTCAGTAATTCTCAAAGGATGTATTGCTTTTGAGAGTTTAAAGACGGAGACCTCAGAGAAAATAAAATTCCAGGAGGCCCTCTACAAGAGCGAACAAGAATACCGCTTGATGGTCAATAGTATCGCCGAGGGGATTGTCATCACTGATTTGGAAGGGAGGATCATTTTTGTTAATGAGCAGATGTGCCTGCTTACCGGTTATACATTAGAAGAAGTTAAAGGGAAAAAGCCCGCTGACGTTTTCCTGGCAGAAGGTGCTCAAAAGCTAGAAGAAGAAAGACTGGAGCTAAGAAAAAAGGATATCTCTGATTCCTATGTTCTGGAACATAAAACCAAGAATGGCGACACCTGGTTTGCACAAGTCAAAGCATCGCCTTACAAAGACATCAAGGGAAATATCATAGGTACCGTTGGAGCGGCGGTAGATATTACAGATAAGTACAAAGCAGAAAAACTACTGCTGGAGAGCGAAGAAAAATTCCGGAAAGTTCTTTTCAATGCACTTGATGCTATCGTTATTATTGATAAAGATTTTAAAGTCTTGGAATGGAATAGCCAGGCCGAAAAAATATTTAGATACCCGGTAGAATATGTTAGCGGAAATAATTTATTAGATCTTATTGTCGATAAAACAACTGAGCGGCACGCTGTCAATGAATACCTGGAAAGAATCAACGAATCCGAACAAAATGACCGGATCGAATTAGTAGCAGTTGACAGCTTCGGCAAAAACTTCAATATTGAGTTAAGCGCTATTTCAATTACCGTAAAAGGGGAGTCAATGATGAGTTTGTTTATCAGAGATATCACCAAGCGAAAAGAGAATGAAGAAGCATTAATCAGAGCCAAGCAAAAGGCTGAAGCGGCTCGAATTGCAGAGCAACAATTTCTTGCTACGATGAGTCACGAGATTCGTACACCAATGAATTCGGTAATCGGGATGACGCATCTCTTGTCAAAAACGACAATGGATAATAAGCAATCTGAGTACCTAAAAGCGCTGTCCTTTTCTGCCGAAAGCCTTTTAGGGATTATTAATGATATACTTGACTTCTCTAAGATCGAAGCTGGAGAGATTACTTTTGAAAAGAAGCCTTTTGACCTTTTCTATCTTTGCCGTTCTTTGGTTACGAGTTTTACCTTAAAAGAAAAGCCTCTCGAGATCAAGTTCTCCTACGATAACAAAATAAACCAACAACTGGAAGGCGATTTTACCCGGCTCAACCAAATCCTATCGAATCTATTAGGCAATGCGTATAAGTTTACGAAAGAAGGGCATATTGGTCTCCATGTCAAAATGGTAGAACGTCAAAACCAACAAGTAAAGGTTCAATTTGATATCTCAGATACGGGGGTAGGTATCCCTGCAAATCGGCTGGATTCAATTTTCGAAAGCTTTAAGCAAGCTGACCGAAGTATCACCCGGAAGTTTGGAGGTACTGGCTTAGGATTGGCAATTGTAAAACAATTAGTCACCCTTCAGGGAGGGGAGATCAAAGTTAAAAGCGAAATAGATAAAGGATCTACTTTTAGTATTACTCTCCCATTTCGAATGAAGCTTGCCAGCGAAACCGAAGCAAAGCGACCGGTGTTAGTTGAGGATAATCCTGAGGTTGAATTGCAGATTAAGCAAGGTAAATACCTTATTGTAGAGGACAATTTGATGAACCAACGCCTGATTAAAGAAGTATTCCGATTATGGAACTGTGAAAAAATTCAGTTTGCTGAAAATGGAATTGAAGCCGTTGAGAAAACAGAAAAAGAAGCCTTTGATCTGATTCTGATGGATTTGCATATGCCTGAGATGGATGGCTTCGAAGCAACTGCAAACATCAGAGCAAATGAGCACAATCCGAATACCCAAATTCCTATCATTGCACTTACCGCCACGGTACTGCAAAAGGATAAGGACCGAGCCTATAGTGTAGGGATAAATGATTTTTTACCGAAACCATTCCGTCCCGAAAATCTTAAAGGAACACTCTATAAATGGCTGAAGTTGGAGACTTCTCAAAAAGAACAGGTGCAAGCAGGCGGAGACGAAGGCAATGGAGATTTCCCACAGTATGATCTCGAAGCTCTCAAGGCAATTAGTAAGGATAATAATAGATTTTTACTGGATATGATTAATATCTTTTTAGAGACTGTTCCTTCCAATTTAATGTTGATGAAAGAACATCATGCGGCAAAAGAGTGGAAAGAACTTAGTTTAGTTGCACATAAAGTAAAATCAAGCTTTTCTTCAGTAGGGATGTTGGAACAAACCAACGACTGTATTAAAATCGAGCGTCTAGTGGATGCTAATGATTTTGATACCAATACGATAGGGAGTATCATTGCGAAGTTGAATACCAGCGCCCAAAAAATTTATCCGATGTTAAAAATGGAGTTTCTGAAAATTCGATCAAGCAGATAAGTCATTATAAAATATTCTTTAACCTCAAATGCTGAAGCAACATTATAGTCTTTGCATCTTTGATCTCTCCGGTATCAATCATTTCCATTGCCTTTTCGAAGTTTACTTTTAACACCTCAATCTCTTCGTGCTCTTCTTCGGCACCACCACCTTCACTTTGTTTCATCGACTCTGTATACGCAGCAATAAAAAAGTATAAAATCTCAGTTACGGACCCCGGCGACATATACGCTTCAAATATTTTTTCTACATTCTGAATGTGATATCCCGTTTCTTCTTCAGTCTCTCGTCGAATCGCTTTCTCCGGAGATTCATCATCCAGTAGTCCTGCACATGCTTCGATCAGCATTCCGGACTCATTACCATTTACTAAGGTAGGCAGTCGGAATTGACGGGTAAGAATAACCGTTTGATCCTCTTGATTATAAAGTAAAATAACCGCACCGTTGCCACGGTCATAAGCTTCCCGACTTTGTTGCTCCCATTTCCCTTTTTTGTTGAGGTATTCAAAGTTCGCTTTTCTTAAAGTGTACCAGTTGTCTGAAAGGACTTCGAGTTGAAGATTTCTGATTTTACCGTTTGCCTGAGTTTTCATATTGGGTTTAGTTTTAGTTCGCTCTACGATGATCTAGCTATTTGCTAAGCTATAATTTTTCATTCAAACTACTAAGGCGAGCACCAGTATAATAAGCCAAAGTTGATTTTTAAGTATTCGCTGATTTAACAGCGCTGAATAAAGGGGCTTCGAAGGATCAAAAAATCATAAAGTATGTTCTACGGAGAAAAGTATCGGAAGGTTATTCCGAAAAATTGAACAGGCTAGCAAGTAATTTGCTAACCTGTTTTAATTCAGCCTTTAATTATTATCAAAATTCTTAGAGATATGATCTATCACTACGAAGCGATGACACGATCACATGACCGTAGGCCGATCGCCTCAGTCTTAGTTGAGTTGCATCGGAACTTCCATAAGTAAGACCTTCGCCTTATTGTCTGCCTTGATTTTTAATTGATTGGTATCCCAAACGCCAAAGCCATCTCGCTTTTCCAATATTTGCCCTTCAATGGTTACACTCCCTTCTAAGACAAAAGCATAAACGCCATTGCCAGGAGATTTTACTTGATAAGTAGTCTCGAAACCTTTTTCCAGATTACCCATGTGAAACCATGCATTCTGATGAATCCATACTCCTTCGTCATTTTGGTTTGGAGATAATATTTGCGAAAACTGGTTCTTTAGTTGTTGATTCGCTAAAGTGATCTGATCATAGCGAGGGGTGACGTTCTTTTTATTTGGGAATAACCAAATTTGAAGAAACTTTACAGCCTGATCGCTATTCTTATTATACTCACTATGGAATACGCCAGTGCCGGCACTCATGGCCTGTACGTCTCCTTGCTTGATGACTGTTGTATTCCCCATGCTGTCCTTATGTTCTAAGTCTCCTTCCAGCGGAATAGAGATGATCTCCATATTATCATGCGGATGTGTATTGAACCCTTTGCCTCCGTCAACGATGTCGTCGTTTAATACACGTAGTACTCCGAAGTGCATTCGCTCCGGGTTATAATAATTTGCAAAACTAAAAGAGTGATGAGAATCCAGCCAACCATGGTTAGCATGACCTCGGGTATTTGCTTTATGAAGTACCGTTTTCATTGTTCTTACTTCTTTATTTGGTAAATGATTAAATCCGACTCTGTCCATGAGCTTGTCGTAGGTAGAGTCTTTTTTGGTTTCGTTTGCTTTCGCAACTTTCCCTCCGGCGATTACGCCTGCGGCTCCAAGGAGAGATTTCTTAAGGAATTTTTTTCGGTCCATGTTAAATGTTTAAGATGGTTAATGGGCTAATTATGTATACAAAGTTAAGCCTGAAGGCTCCCTTAGTAAATATGAGAATCCGAGTAAAACTTATGAAAATCCGAGGTAATGCTAAGAATGATATGATTTCCGAAATTCAGAAGGACTCTGACCGGTACATTTCTTGAAAAACTGGCTAAAGTTCGCCGGAGCACTAAAGCCTAGTTCATAGGCGATTTCCTTCGCCGTCAGCTCGGCGAATAATAATAATCGTTTTGCAGCGACAGTTATCCTGGATTGGATATGTTCTTTGACCGATTTCCCAGTAAGGGATTTGATGGTTGCATTAAGATAATCTGCTGAAACATTGAGTTGCTCCGCATATTGCTGAACTAAATGCCAGGACTTATAATGTTCTTCTAAGAGGAGTTTGAAATTTTTTAGGATCGTTACGGATGCTTGTACTTTTTGAGTATTACTCTCTTTTGCCATCGAACAGTTTGCATAACACCTGATCAATAAGAGTTTAAGCCAGGCGCCAATGGCCTGATATTTAAAAGCGTGTTCAGCATGTAAGGTCGAAAATATTTGTTCGGCAAAATTATAAATCACAGAGAATTCAGCCTTCTCAATATACAGGGGAGGGGAGTAGCCAAAGTCATGAAAGAGAAAGAGGTCCTCAATAAAACGACGATCAATTCCATTTTCTAACATAAACTGGGGAGAGAAAGTAATCGCAAATCCAAAGGATTTTTCCTCTTCAATTACCTGATGAATCTGACCTGGACTGACAAAGTAAATTTGCTGTGGGCTCAGCTTGAATTCATTAAAGTCTATAAGATGCTTACCGCTGGCTTTTTGTACAATGACGAGGGTGTAATATTCATGTCGATGCGGATCATCAGCTTTACCATCTGCTTTGTCGTAGATATCCTCCATCCGCTTAATGTCGAAGGACAAAGCATGATCATAAGGATGGATGTCTTTATAGGTTTTAATATTTTGCATAGTCAAGCCGGAGGTATAAAATTAAGGAATACCAGCCGTAAAAAAAACCGGCATTAACACAAGGTTAAGGCCGGTTGTAAAAATTACTATGTCATTTTTCTTATTCTTGAATGATAAATCGTCCTTTAGGAGATTTACCACTTTTTGTATTTTCTTTGATGAAGTAAATACCAGATGGTAACTCGCTAACATCTACATTTAGTACATTCCATCCTGCTGCCGGGGTAACATTGAATTGTTGCATAGTTACACCATTTGAGTTAATGATGGAAAAAGAGGTCTCATTAGCGGTAGATTGATATCTGACGTTTAAATTGTGATTTCCTTTGAGAATAGGATTTGGATAAATAAGTAATTTACCTTCATCTCCACAATTAGTTTGAACATTGATTACGTCCGAGTAAACAAATGATCCATCCAGATCAATTAGCTTTAATCGATAGTAATTGTCTTTACTTGCATCCTTATCGGTAAAGTAGTACTGTTGGAAATACTGCCCTCCCTGGCCTTCAATAATATTGATCGTTTCGAAGTAAATGTTATTGCGGCTTCTTTGAATCTCATAATGACTGAACTTAATTTCGGATTGGGACTCCCATTGAAGCGCAACATTACATTCATCGACTCTTCCCATAAAAAGCGTTAATTCAACAGGAAGTACTCCTGCATAGCTAAAGGCATAATCCTCTACTTCACCCGTTGCCCCTGCTCCGGTATAACTGAATTGCGCAAAAGCAGGTTCGCTTTCAAATAAACGGAATCGTGCATAGGACTCATCCAAAAGGATTGCTCCGGTAGGGATATCAAAGTTGTAGGTTGCTGTACCGGTTGATACCGCTTGACTGGTAATCATTTCACCGCTATCTGAGAAGTCTCCATCCTGATTGAAATCAATCCAGGCCACTAACCATCCGCTACCATTGACTGTAGCATCAAAGCTTCCGCCATCTGTTCCTTCTGTCCAGTTTTCAGGAGCATTCAAGGTGATTCCATCATCAGAAGTATCGCCATCTGCATTCGCATTCTGGATTGGGTCAGATTCGCTGTTAACAGAACTTCCTAAATATAAAGTAGGCGTGCTTGGTACTTCATGATAGGCTCCGTCTTCGGATAACTTCGTTAGCTCGTAAGATGCCGGAAGATCACCAAGGTCAAGATCAACACTATTTATGAATCCAAAATCAATATCTGTGAGACTAGCAGTGCTAATCGTTTGAGTTTGATATACACTATTTGAGGTTGTGGTGGCTCCACTAGTGGTAGTAGTGGATTTGTCAAGCGGGTTACTGCTTGTTCCAATTGCGATTGTATAAGCGCCTGCTGGTAGATTATTAAAGGAATAAGTTCCCGACATGTCTACTGTTGTTTGACCAAGTGAGGTACCAGTATTATCGTAAAGGTAGATAATGTCACCGCTTAGCATGCTTTCACCTCCGGTATTACATACACCATCCTCACTACCATCGTCTATACATACACTTCCACTTAGGCTAAATGTTCCGTTTAACCGAAAACCAAAGTCAACATCTAAACTACAATCAGAAGTGCTACACCAAGTGTTACTACCACTAGCTACAGCTCCACCGCTGATGACCACCTGAGTAGTATTGTCGCTACCACCATCTGCATCATAAGAAGCAGTGTGATTGGTAGGTGTAACTACTTCAATGTCGTAGGTTCCATCAGGGAGGTTACTATAAGAATAGTATCCATCGAGATCAGTATAGACTGTGTCAATATATGCACCTGTTGCATATGGTGTTCCATCAATTGTTACTGCTGAAGCATTGGTCAATATGACGGTTGCATCTCCAATGCCAGGCTCGTCACTGTCTTGTATATTATCATTGTCCGCATCAAGCCATACGAAATCTCCGATTACGCCTGCAGGTTGATAACCGAAATCTCCGCTGGTTAAATTTGTGCCATAATTGACCGTAACGGTATTTAAGTTATCACAAGCTGGATAACCTAAGGTGCTAAGTTCAGGGTCACTACAAGATAATCCGTCAGAGTCAGGGTCGGAGGTTTGGCTTGTTCCGGCAAGTGGACCTGAGGTAGTTTCTACTCCAATAGTGTAGGAGCCAGGTGCTAGTCCTGTGAACTGGTAAGAACCCACTGGATTTCCATCCGTTCCATCACTTGTTGTAGTTGTGAAAAGAGCGTTGCCAGAATTACAAGGTGAACTGGATCCGCTACAAATATAAACTGTAACTCCGGATACTCCTTCTTCTGTCCAGTCAAGTGTGCCGTTTGCATTTGCATCCCAGAAGATCATATCTCCGATGCTTCCCAGTTGTGCAAACCCGAAATCTGTTGTTGTGTTTACTGTTCCGCCTGAGATACTAACATCTACGGATGCGGAAGTTGAATTAGAAAAAAGGTTGCCGGCACCATCTGTCGGAAGATCTGTATCTGTTGTATCTATGACAACTTTATAGTTGCCATCAGCAAGGTTATCAAATAAGTAATTGCCATTAGCATCTGTAGTTGTTGATGTCAAAAGCACATAAGTACCATCATTATTATAATCTCCCCATAGTTCTACGGTAATATTTTCAATCCCTGTTTCAGCAGCTCCTAATTGAGCACCATCGCCATTAATATCTTTCCATACGAGGTCGCCGATACTACCTGCTCCGTATGCTTTGTATCCAAAGTCAAGAGTATCTATCGTGCCACCACTCGTCGTTGTGCTTACACCTAATCCGTCACAAGTGGTACAAGGGCCAACTTCATCAGGGTCTCCGCTTTGTAAGACCGAACTTGGAAAATCAGTATCTGTATTATCGACTACTATCAGATAATTATCAACCGCTAAGCTGCCAAAAGAGTAGGTTCCTGTCGCGTCTGTAGTTGCTGTAGTAACATAGGCATCTGTTCCACTTTCGTAGGTTCCATTGTTGTTAACATCTTTGTATAGGATTACATCAACATTTGGAATACCTTCGTCACTGGCATCTTTTACGCCATCTTCATCGAAGTCATAAAATAACTGATCTCCAATACTTGCCGTTCCGGCAGGATTAAATCCAAAAGTATTTCCATTGGAGGTTTCTCCAGAGGATAATGTTATAGGAATAGCATTGTTTATTGATGCATCTGATTCAGCAGTTTCTGTCCAGGTAGCAGTATTCGGAAGAGTAGAAGTAATAACGGAGATGGTATAATTTATACCAGCAGTAAGATTTTCGAAAGAATAATTTCCATCTGCATCTGTGATGGTAGTAGGACAAGTACTTCCAGCTGTACAAGATCCGTTTTGTAGTTCAACGCTTACTCCGGAGATACCAAGTTCTCCAGCTCCTTGTGACCCATCCCCGTCAATATCTTCCCAAACGCTTCCGTTAATGGAAGGATTAATAGCATATCCAAAGTTAATATTACTTAGATCCCAGCTCTCTGATGCCCATGAGTTTGTTCCGATTAAAAACCAATTATCACCATTGGTCCATCCTGCATCACATGATTCATTTGATCCACCGTTACCGCAAGTACCTCCGTTACCTGTACCATTGGTCGGATCATCGTCTGGGTCTCCTGTCTGGCTAACGGTTCCAGGTAATGAGGACTCATCTATTGCAATTCTATAATGCAGATTAGGGATTACACCTTCGAATAGATAAGCGCCCGAAGCATCAGTAGTTACGGTTTGCTCTAAGGTCTCTATACCATTACAACTTCCATTGTTTGCAACTGAAGTACAAGAGTATAATGATACAGCAGTATTGGCTACTAAATAATCAGTGCCTGATTCATAACCTATGCTGCCTATCCATCCATCTGCATCCGAATCACTCCAGACAAGACCAGATATTGTACCAGTCGGTTCAATAGTTATACTAACGCTAGAGGTATCAGTATTAGCTGAGTCACCGTTTCCAAAAAGTGCATTGGAAACGATCCCTGTATTTGTAGCACTACCTGTAGAATTATCTAAAGGTTCTTTAGCTTTAAAGGTGATGGTGACACTTTTCGAATCTCCAGCACTGATAGGGCCGATGTTGTCCCAAAGGATAATACCATTAACTTCATCAATCGAGGATGGAGTGATACTAGCCGAAACGAATTCCAAAGAATCAGGATTGTAGACATCCTGCAGTGGCACTGTACCCAACCCTGTATTTGGATCGAATGCTGATGTTGAACTCCCTTCGTTCGAACAAGTTTCATCGGTTGTAATTCTAAAACCAAATGCATCAATATAAGGGATCATTCCATCATTTGATCCAGTTGCTTTTGGTTGGAAGTATAAATTGATTCCATCTCTAAAGGTTGTTGTAAAGTCTGACCAATACCAATTTGATCTTTCTGCCGTCAAATCAACAACAACTTCTCCAGCGGTGGCACTTGATGAAAAGCTATTATATTCTGCAAAGGGAACAGTTATAAAGTTGAATCCATTTGCTGAAGCATCTTCTGTAAGTTTGAATTGCCATAAATCGTCTCCAGAGGCAGGTATGTTGGTGTTATAAATTACTCCTATTCCTTCAACTTTAGTGATACTTCCTACTGTTGTATCCGGTAGAGTAAATACCGCTCCCTCAGATAATCCTCCCCATGGGCCTGTTGCAAAAACTCCATCTGGAGCTCCATACATGTCGGTATGCGTTACCATTGATGCCCTGTCTTCATATCCAATCCAGAGATCATGAGTGCAATTATTACTGCCTCCTGATGTTGAGGCTCCATTTCCTTCAAAAGCTATCTGAATATCATCGAAACTCTTCATCCCTGAACCACCATTATGTGCTAGTCTGATATAGGTGTTACCATTCGTAGATCTGTATGGCATGAGGTCATAACTTACCGAGGTGCCTGTTGACTCACTAGTAGCCATAGAATAAGTATCTAGTGTTTGCCAGCTACTGCCATCTGTTGAAACCTCTAAGGTCATCTGTCCTGCCGTTCCGCTCCCTGATTGTGTTCTATGGATAAAACTCAAGTTTGCAGTAGTCGCGCAGGTAAGATTTACCTCCCGTTGAATACTAAGGCCGCCCATTACTAAGCGAAAGAAACTAGCGTGTACATATATGTCTCCGGTAGTAGGGCCATTGGATTCTCCATTTTCCTGCCAATCCGTTGCCCAAATTGTCGATCCATCGTTATTACTGTAGGATTGGGTAGTGAATTGATCTAATACTGTTTCTGAGCCAAAATTACACGCCTCGCCCGGATTCGCAGCGATTAAATTATTAACGGTAATATTATAATTGATTTCTTGACCTTCGTATGCGGGGGTAGCAGAGGTAATGGTTTTTTCAACAGATAACGCTGGAGTAAAACCAAAGTCAATGGTGTTGACATCTACGGCAGTTGCTTCAGTATGAGCAGTATCTAAACTGATGTTCTGAGATACTGCGGAGGTCATTCCCCAGCCATTATGATTCCCACCTCCGGTTACACAAGTTTTGCAAATTTCAACAATAAAGTTTCCATCGGGAAGGTTGTTGAAGGTATATAAACCTCCGCCACTTGTAGTCGTTGTATCCATTGCTATATCTCCCTCGTCTAAAACCCCGTCTCCGTTTTGATCAAAGTATAAATAGATGTCAATGCCATCAATTCCTGCTTCACTTCCATTTTGAAAACCATCAGCCATAGTACCAGATCCTGCACCATTATCTTCGAAGACACTATCACCAATACTATTAATACCAGATAAGAGTGTAGTCACTGTATCTGTTAAGAACGGATCATTATTACCTAGGGATAAGCCACTTTCCATTTCAACTAGTGGGTCCGTATACGTACTACTTGGAGCCTGAACTTTGAAAGTTGTATTTAAAGTTTCTCCCGGTTCCAGGGCCGTATCCATCCACCATTGAATGTTAGTAACCGTACTTGGATCTACTGGCTCAGTAGTTGTCCAGGTTGCTCCATTATCTGTAGAATATTTAATCGTAATAGTAGTAGAGCCACTAGGTAAGGAGCCACTAGTAGCAGCAGATCCAGCTACATAATTGGTGCCTTCCGGAATGTCTGCAGTGACGACTGGTGGCATTTCATATTCTATAACACCTAATGAAGTACTGCCATTATTTGTGGCACTTAAGTTATAAGTAATGTCTGTATCATGGTCAGCTGTTGCTGGCCCTGTTGCATCATATGCTGCATTTGGAAGGGTGGTAGAAATACCTCCTGTAAATACACCAAAGTCTCCATTAAATTTTTCGTTGTCTGAACCGGAGGCAACTTCTTGATACGGAGAAAGCTGTGCGTAGCAAGGAGCATTTAAGATGACAAAGTCGTAATACACTAATCCAACTGCGCCATTATTGTCCGCAGGAAGGTTTGAGAAATAAGTTTGATCTTCGAAAGGGATTAATTGTTCTGTCCCGTCTGTTTTCTTGATGATGATTAACCCATATGTTTTTACTAAGCGAAAACATGAAGGATCATATAGATTAGGATCTCCTACGGGTTGTAAGAATACATTATAATCCGGAACAAAGTCTCCGTCATTATCAAAGCCTTTATTAATTCTTCCCAGGTCATACCAAATACCTTCTGTTGTATTTACGGACCCTACTTCATTATCTGTATCTGGTCTCCATCCTAGTAAGCCTTCAATAGCATCGAGGTACTCCTGAGGTACTTTGTTGTCTCCGTTAGGATATACTTTATTCGCCATTGCGGAGATTTCGCTACGCATGGTCGCTTTTTGAGTGTCATTTACAGCTAGCGAAGTGCCATTATCATCGGCACTTGCCCAAACGTCAAATTCCAACCACAGATCATCATCTGGCTTGGATCCTCCGGTTACACTATTGCCACTTGGATCCAATCTTGGATATTCAACCAGCCAATATTGAGTGCTACAGTCACCAGCGGCTAAAGTGCTGACTGTTCGTGTTGCATCAGCCGTCGCTGCAACATGTGTAAAAGAAAAAGTTCCTGCATAAGTACTTTCCGTTACTGTACGTTGTCGGTAAAGACCTGGCGTTTTTGGGGAAGCAGAGTAATCTCCAATATTTATGACTACATCTGTCATGTCATCTGACCCATTATTACATATGGTAACCCCAAAATGAACTGATGTTGGTGCATATGTTGAAGGTGATTCAACATTAGAATCAACGATCAGGTTGTAAGCAGATAAGATTGACATGGACAGATCACCATCCGTAGCCTGTGCAAGGCTATAATTGGAAGAAAAGAGCGTAGAAAGAGCGACACATAAAAAAAGTGTTACTTTTCTAATTTGTGGTTTAGACGTTTGCGATTTCATTTTCTATCATTTTGTATTTGGAAGACAGAAATAATTTCTAGAACAATTCCAAATACTTTGGTAATGTTGAGGAGTTAAATAGGAGGGATACTTAACTTATATCAAATTTGCAGCCATAACTGAAAAAAGTGACTTGTGACAAGCAAAATACCCGTATTAGGGTATTCCTTTGCCAGTTGAAATGTTAAAAGTATACAGGACGTAATTAAGCTACTATGTTAGAATATGAAGAGTAAAAGCAATTGTCGGGAATTGTCAAAGGGGCGAAAAAGTGTAAAATGTTAAAAAAACATTTTTTTTGGAATTCGACTTTAGTTTGGTAATTTGTTGGTTATAGATGTGTTAAGGGAAGTTCAAAATTAAACTTAAAGGCCATGCCAAAAATCTTAGTTATCGGTAGTAGTAATACAGATATGGTAATTAAATCAAGTAAATTACCTTCACCTGGCGAAACGATACTTGGAGGAGACTTTTTGATGAACCCGGGAGGGAAAGGTGCTAACCAGGCGGTGGCTGCAGCAAAATTGGGAGGAAGTGTGACTTTTATAGCAAAGGTAGGAACGGATATTTTTGGAGCCAATGCAATTGAGGGATTTCGATCACATGGGATAAATACAAATCATATTATCAAGAGTGCCGAAGCACCTTCAGGAGTAGCACTAATCATGGTTGATGCTAAGGGAGAAAATTCTATCTCTGTTGCCCTTGGGGCTAATGCTATTTTGAGTGAGGTAGACCTGGATCAAATTGAGATGGTTTTTAAAGAAGCAGATTACCTGCTTATTCAATTAGAAACGCCAGTATCTACAGTGCAACATGCTATCCGTTTGGCGAAAAAGCACAACACTAAAGTAATTCTTAATCCGGCTCCAGCTCAAAACCTCCCTGATACGCTTTTTAGGGATTTGGATATTATTACACCCAATGAATCGGAGACCGCTTTATTAACTGGTCATGAGATAAAGGATGAAAGTGATGTTCGACATGCGGCACAGTTATTAAAAGACAAAGGTGTCGGCACCGTTATTATTACGCTGGGGTCCAAGGGAGCTTATGTATACTCAGATGAAGAGGATGAGATTGTTCCATGTCCTCAAGTAACAGCAGTTGATACGACTGCGGCGGGAGATACTTTTAACGGAGCACTTGTAGTCGGCTTATCTGAAGGGATGAAGATGCGGGAAGCGGTAGCTTTTGCTAATCAGGCTGCTGCATTATCGGTGACAAAAATGGGAGCACAAGCCTCCTGCCCTGCGAGAGCCGATTTATAGCATTTGTGCTCTTCAAAAAACGAAACGAAACAACCAACCAATATGTTTATTCCTGCTTCTTACAGTCTTGCAGTTGTACTCTGCGTAATTACTATGCTTTGCTGGGGCTCTTGGGCCAACACACAAAAGCTGGCTTCCAAAACCTGGCCTTTCCCTTTGTTTTATTGGGATTATGCTATTGGAATTATTTTACTCACACTCATCTTTGGTTTTACCTTGGGGAGTAGCGGTGAAGCCGGGCGCCCTTTCTTGGAAGACCTCGCTCAGGGGGAGCAATCTTCGTTTGTCTCTGCTTTTATTGGAGGGGTGATATTTAATATCGCGAACCTGTTAATTGTTGCGGCGATTGATGTTGCCGGAATGGCTGTCGCCTTTCCGGTTGGAATTGGTATTGCGCTCGTCTTAGGAGTGATTGTAAATTATATGGCTACTCCTGTTGGAGACCCAATACTGCTTTTTATTGGTGTTGCGCTAGTAGCTTTAGCTATCATAGTAGATGCGCTCGCTTATCGAAAACTCTCTAGTAAACAAGCAAGTACGCCCACTAAAGGAATATTATTGTCACTAGCGGGTGGTATATTGATGGGCTTTTTCTATCGATTCGTTGCTGCTTCAGTATCAACGGATTTTAGCAACCCTGAACCTGGACTGTTTACACCTTATAGTGCAGTCTTTGTATTTTCTATTGGAATATTCGTTTCTAATTTTTTGTGGAATACGTATTTTATGTATAAACCCATAAAAGGCGAAGCAGTAAGCTACGCAGATTATTTCAAGCGAGGTGATTTACGGTTGCATGCGATAGGAATTCTTGGAGGAGTGATCTGGTGTATAGGAATGTCCCTTAGTATGATTGCTTCAGAGAAAGCAGGATTTGCGATTTCTTATGGCTTAGGACAAGGAGCAACTATGGTAGCGGCTGCCTGGGGAGTATTTATCTGGAAAGAATTTGCGGATGCCCCAAAAGGCACAAACCGTTATATCAACCTGATGTTTCTGTTTTTTATCGTAGGCCTGGCGTTAATTATTTTTTCAAGAGGATAGTTAAAGCAAACCAAATGAAAGCACTAATCTATTTCTGCATATTCTTTTTATGCTGTTCCTGCTCAACAGAACAGGAAAAAACCGTAGTGGAAAATACAAGGGCCCCTGAAAAGATTCCGATACTCTTTGATACCGATGCTAATAATGAGCTGGATGACCAGCATGCACTAGCTTATCTGCTATTCAATGATGATGTTTTTGATACGCGGGGAATTACGGTCAACGCGACTTATAACGGAGGCGATATTGAGGGGCATTATAAAGAAGCAGAGCGAGTGATGCATTTTTGTAATGCAATAGGAAAAGTGCCTTTGCTAAAAGGAGCTAATGGCAACTTTGATACTTTACGTCAGCAGGTAGGAGCCGAACATTACGATGGCAAAGAGGGGGTAGATTTTATTATTGAAGAAGCGCGGAAGCAAAGAAGTCAGCCGCTGGTTTTGTTACCAGTAGGAAAACTAACGAATATAGCTTTAGCGTTGGCAGCGGCTCCGGATATCAAGACAAAAGTCCGAATCGTCTGGCTGGGGTCGAATTATCCTGAGCCTGGAGAATACAACCAGGTAAATGATACGGCTTCGCTGAGTTACATCTTAGATCAAAACGTTCCCTTTGAAATGGTCATGGTTCGCTATGGAAAACCATCCGGCTCAGATGCTGTGCGAGCTACGCCCGAACAAATTGCTAATAAAATGCCTGGAGCTGGTCCAAAGGTAAGCCCAATTGAAGGTCGTAACGGAGGTCAGTTTGACAACTTTGGAGATTACGCGGTCGACTTATTTGAGCATATTGATTTACATGGAGATCCTCCATCCCGAGCTTTATTTGATATGGTAGCGGTCGCAATTTTGAAAAACCCGGACTGGGGAGTGCAACGAACCTTACCGGCGCCCCGCCTCGTAGAGGCTTCCTGGCAGGAACGACCGATGAATAAAAGAGAAATTATACTTTGGGAAAATTTTCAGAGTGAAGCAATTCTTGAAGATTTTTATGACCGAATGCAAAATCCTGTGTTGTTAGGAATGGGGAAATAATCCATTACTTTCGCTGAATAGTTAAACTATGTAAGTTGTTTTTATAGGTGTAATTAATGTCAAGGCCAGACTGCTCACAAATACTTTGGACAATCGACAAGCCTAATCCAAGGCTTTCCTCAATATCAGATTCCCGCTTGAAGCGTTTAAATAAATTGATGGGCTCACTCTTCGGAGATTTGCCAGGGTTGCTAATGATGCATTGCTTGGTATTAGTAGTAATAAATATTACTCCATTTTCTACAATATTATATCGGATGGCATTTTGGAAAAGGTTGTTGAATAAAGTTTCGGCGAGCGTTTCACTCATCTCCTGGACAAAATCAGCCTCATAGTTTTTTTCAATAGTGATTTCTTGTATTCGAATAATGTCTTTGAAATTCTTTAGAGTGGTTTCAATTGTTTGAATAAAACTGATCTTTGCATTATCCGCAAAACGGCTGTGTTCAATCTTTGATAAAAGGATAAGTGCTCCGTTTAGTTTCGCAAGGCGATTGACGTTTTGTAGTACTACTCCGATTGCCTCCATTTCTTTTTCTTTTATGTTAGGAGACTGTAGTAATAGCTCTGCATTTCCTTTAATGATTGCTAAGGGAGTCTGTAATTCATGCGAAGCATTTTGTGTAAACTGTTTATTCGCCTGAAAGTTTGAACGGATACGATCGATTAGCTCAATCAGATATTCATTGAGTTCATTAAACAATGGAAATGGTGAATCATCAAATTGAACATCTGTTGGTTCGTCCACATCAAAGTCTTCTAAGGTCTGAATGATTTGATAAAGCTGCTTTCTGATGAGTCGTACTCTATGACGAGTGATCATACGAAAACTGATGCCCAGGCAGGATAAGGGTATAATCAGGATTAAACTTGCTTTGAAAAAATACTCTTTTGGGAAAAGTAAGAAAATGAGTAGCAAACCAATTAAGCCTGCGACTACCGAAAAGACGAGGTATAAGCGCTTAATCTTTTTCAAACCGCCTCGAATTTATATCCAATCCCGTAAACGGTTTTGAGATATTCTCCACAATTGTTCTCCACTAATTTTTTTCGTAAGTTTTTAACATGTGCATAAATGAAATCAAAGGATACAGCATTGTCCATGTAGTCTCCCCAGAGATGCTCGGCAATACTATCCTTGGTCACAACTCGGTTTTTGTTACGGGCGAGGTATAAGAGGATGTTGTATTCTTTTTTTGTCAATTGCAGGACTTTGCCATCCGCTACCACTTTTCGCTCATCAAGATTGATGATGAGGTTTCCGAAATTGAGTAATTGGTCAAATTGATTGGTTTTTCGCCGCATGATTGCTTTTATCCTTGCATTGAGCTCGGATAAGTTAAAAGGCTTGGTAAGGTAGTCATCCGCTCCCATGTCCAAACCTTTAATACGATCTTCTATTTTGTCTCGTGCAGAAATAATAATGATGCCTGTATGGGTGTTTTCGCTTCGCATAATGTCCACGAGCTTCAAGCCATCTCCACCAGGCAGATTCAAATCAATCACAGCACATTCGTATTCGAAGTTATTAATCTTGATAAAGCCTTCTTTAAAAGTCTTAGCTTCTTCGCATAAGTAACCTTCCTTTTTGAGGTAGCGATGCATGAGACGTAGTAAATCGGGTTCATCTTCGATGAGTAATACTTTCATTTAATAGATGATTTCCTGTAAACGAACAGGGGTTTATATTTTTGAATTATTACCAGTAAATATAACAAATACCCCGAAGGAGTAGCGTACACTTAAATTTAAAAGGAGTCAACCCTGCATTTAGGATTGACCCCTTTATGGCGAAGATTTAATTATCATTCAGGGTTGTAAAAGTAAAAGGTTATAGATGATTAATCATCCGTGTCATTATAATCTTCCTGATTCTCTACTCCATCCTCTAAATCGAAATCCAAATCAAAGTCATTGAAGTCCTCCTCTTCTTCCAGTTCGGGATTAGGGGCGGGGTTCAGTATTTTAGATGGACCAGAGATGATTCGGCTTATTATTTTACGTTCTGAAGGGACAGGTGCTTTGTTTTCTTTATCTGTAAGATTTGTTTTAGGCACCTCCTCTTTAATCATTGTTTTAGCTTCCAGACTTTTGGTGGTGGTAGGTACAGCTAAAAGCCTTCTTTTGTCAATTAGCTTTCCGGAGATACTACATATTCCGTAGGATTTATTGTGGATTCGGATCAAAGCATTTTTTATATCTCGGATATTGTGAGATAGTCTGCTAGCCTGTGTATATAGTAGTTCCAAATCAGAAGCAGTAGACGTATCATCCATCCAGTCTGCGTCACCGTCTTCGTTTTCGTTGATGCTTTCTATTTGCTCAATTAAAAATGCTTTTTCATCTTCCGCTTTACGCAGTTTTTTCTCCAGCACTTCTTTAAATATTGCTAAGTCTTCTTCGCTGTAGCGGTTAATATTCTCATTTGAAGGTATTGCCATTTTATCAGTTTTTAATGGATCAATAAATTATGGAGACAAAGGAAGAGGGTAATTCTGAAGAAAAGCTGAAGAAACGGGACTTGGGTAAAAAACAAATGCCGGTAGATTTTTAAATCATCCGGCAGTACTAATTTTTGCTTTAACGGGGAATAAGGCTAGTGATAATTAGAAGGAGGAAATAGAGGAGGAGCCTATTCCTTCTGTAGTGGGACTAGCTTATTTTTCAAATTTACTTTCGTTTTGCTCTTACTTTTGATGTTCAGAGAAATTGAAAATAGGACGGTGATCGAAGTCTGTAATTTCAAGATCATCGATCATGTTTTGTTTGAATTGCTTACCAGTTTTTTGGAAGCGGTTGCTTAAAGAGCTAAACCAATTTTTAATCGTGTTCATGTCTGTTGATTGAAAAGTGAATATGTAAATGAGATCTGTATTTTAATAACGAAATGAAATGGCAATATGTTGACTCTGGTTTACCAACTTTTTTAAAAAAAGTTTCTTTTTTTCATTTCCGTCTTCGTCCAACCGAATAATTCCCATCAAGTCTTTATGCTTAGAGTGTTATTTAGGCAAAAAGTTTAATCAGCTACTGATAAAAATCAAGTCTTCAGAATTTATTCAGAATTGTGAATCTTCTTTGTCCTTTATTATTGAAAAGGTCACTCACTTCGTGACTATCCTTTATATGTTATTAAAACGTGCTGACTTAGGGATACCCTACTTCGGTTTAGAAAAAGAGAAATAAATGACCATTACAAAAGATCAAACGATTGCAAGCATTGTCCTACCTGGAGAATTTGAGGCCCATCGGCATTGGTATCCAAAGGCGTTGAATGCCACTATCCATCCGATGATTAGTTTTTTTCTTAACCTGGAGCAAGAGCGGATTGTATCCCGATACTGCCATATGCACCCAAAAGTTGATGCTCGCAAACTCACAGAGATACTTAACTATAAATCTAAATATTTTCTCTGGGGTGGAGCTGACCTCTTAAACGTAACCTCCGCAGGAGGAAAGCGACAGATGGTGGTTATCGAAAATAACTCTTGCCCCTCAGGGCAAAAGTCAATGCCTTTGATTGATGATAACAAGGAGCAAGGCAGTTACCGATTAATGATTGAACGTACTTTCAAGCCTTATCTCAAAAATCTGCGGCATAAAATAAATGGAGGCTTAGCAGTAATCTATGATAAGAATGAAATGGAAACTTCTGGGTATGCTGAGGTAATTGCAGATGTCATGAACGAGCCCGTCTATTATATATCTTTCTCGAAGGATGACCCGGACCCGGGAGTTCGCTTTGAAGATGGTGTGATGCATGTCCGTAATGCAGAAGGAGTATTTATTCCGATTCGAGCCGCTTTTCGCTACCTTACGCAGAAGCCCTGGAACCGACTTCCTTTACATTGTAAGACCCGTATACTGAACCCAATTATTGCTTGCCTGGCAGGAGGACGGAACAAAATGGTAGCAGCCAAAGCCTATGACTTTTTTAATACAGAGCTGAATAGCTATGGGCTGAATATCAATACGCCAGAAACTATCTGGGATGTTAATAAAGCCGAAATCCCACTTTGGGTGAAGAAGATGGGGGGACATGCTGTAATTAAAGTTCCTTACAGTAATGCGGGACAGGGAGTGTATACCATTGTATCCCAAAAGGAGCTTGATGCCTTTATGGCGATGGATTTTGACTATGATCTTTTTATCGTACAAAGCCTGATCGGTAACTACAACTGGAGTAGTATTACCTCTGCTGGTAAGCTTTATCATGTAGGGACCATCCCCAATCAAAAAAATCAGGCTTATGTAGCAGACATTCGAATGATGGTCAGTTCGACCAAACAAGGTATCCGACCATTATGTACCTATGCCCGGCGCTCTGAAAATCCTCTGGTGGATAACATTACAGAAAGCACCAACAGCTGGAAAATGTTGGGTACAAACCTTTCGTACAAAAATCCAGACGGTACCTGGAATAGTGATACCAACAGACTGGTGTTAATGGATCGCAGAGATTTTAATAAATTGGGTATAGGTCTGGATGATTTGATTGAAGCGTTTATTCAGACGGTACTTTCAATGGTCGCCATCGATAAAATGGCACTTAACCTGGTCAACAAACAAGGTAAGTTTCGAATGCGCTTATTCAAAAGCCTCAATGATGATCTTAGTTTAATCGACGAAATCAAAATAAAATAATGAAAGGGTATAAAATGCTTATCCTGACAGACCATGCCGGTCATAGCGCTGAAAATTCGCTCTATGAATTGGCAAGGGCTACCTATGCACATCCAATGTGTAGACAACTTGATATCGCAACCCGGGCGAATACCGAAAATGATCCGTTTTTTAAATCATTTAAAGGCAGTCAACTGACGGTTTCCAGAGTGGATGATCGATTTCGATTCACTGTTGATGGTACAGCTTATCAGCTTGATATTAGAAGTGTTTCTCTTTATGATTATGATGTAGTCTGGTTGCGGATGCCTCCTCCTTTATCTTTACCATTCCTGGAGTTTCTGACTGGGTCATTTCCCAATCAATTATTTATTAATGATCCCGGGGGGATTTACGAAACAGGATCCAAGGCCTTCTTGCTAAAGGTCGATGAGTTCTGTCCGCCAATGAAACGTTGTCGAAGTATAGAGGATATCATTGAGTTCAAAAAGCAGTTTCCAATTGTACTCAAGCCATTACGAGAGTACGGTGGCAAAGGTATTGTTCGTATTGATGAGGATACGGTTTGGATGAGGGATGAAAGAATTTCTTTTCAGGCTTTTGTTGACCAGCTAAGTGGATCAAAGGTAGATTATATCGGCGTAAAATATTTAAAAAACGTTAGCGAAGGAGACAAGAGAATTGTGGTAGTCAATGGAGAAATACTGGGCGCATCACTCCGTTTGCCAGCAAAAGGATCATGGCTTTGTAATATATCTATGGGCGGAAGTTCAAACCCCAGCAGCGTCAACTCCGAAGAACGGGCGATTATCGAAGGTATTCACCCAAAACTTTCAGCACTCGGGATAGTAATGTATGGGGTAGATACTTTATTGGACGACGACGGTTGTCGGGTGCTATCGGAAATTAATACAACCAGCATAGGAGGCGTTGCTCAAATAGGCCAGCAAAAAGGAGAACCTACTGTCGAAAAAGCAGTAGATTTAATTTGGGATTATATCATTGAGAAAAAATCATTAAAAGATGTTATTAGCTATTGACGAAAGTGCGGAAGTGATTCGTGAACTAAAGGTAGAAGATGCACCCCGGGGAGAAATTACCTGCTACTGGTTACAGATTGTCAGAGACGGTATGGGGGTGCCTATACGTATTCCAGTCATTGTTGCTCGTGGACGCAAAGATGGGAAGGTACTTGGCCTGACGGCTGCTGTTCATGGAAACGAGCTCAATGGTATCCCAGTTATTCAAAAGCTTTTTACTCAGATAAATATTGAAGAACTGGAAGGCGCGATTGTCGGTGTACCTATCGTGAATGCTCCAGCTCTGGTTAGAAAGAAACGACGGTTTATTGATGGTACAGATCTTAATCATATCATGCCGGGCAAGCCTAATGGAACAGTTAGTCAGGTATACGCCTGGCGTATTGTTAATCGGCTGATCAAGGAGTTTGATTATCTGATAGACTTGCATACAGCAAGTAATGGCAGGGTCAATTCTTACTATATCCGGGCAGATATGGATAACGAGGTTGTTCGTCAAATGGCTCTTTTGCAAAATGCTCAGATTATTGTCCATAACCCACCTAGTGATGGTACCCTGCGGGGAACCGCTATGGAGATGAATATTCCATCGATCACTCTGGAAGTAGGTAATCCAAATACTTTTCAAAAGGGCTTGATTCGTGATGGCCTGACTGGTATACATAATGTCCTGGACTATCTCGAACTGATCAAAGGAGAGGTGGAAGAATCCGAAGAGGAGACGGTGATTTGCAAATCTTCCTTTTGGATATATGCGGACACTGGAGGCATCATGACTGTGCATCCTAAAGTGACGGACATTATAAAAAAGGGAGAAGTGATCGCTACGATGCGCAGTGTATTTGGAGATTTAATCAAAGAATACATCGCTCCACAAGACGGGATAGTGATTGGTAAAAGTGTTAATCCGATTACACAGACGGGCGGACGGATTCTTCACCTTGGAATCCTTAAGTAATTACCCTGAAGGCGTATTGATGTAAATGTCAATACGCTTTCTTTACGTCCATTTCATTCTTTGCAGACGAATTGCATTTAGTATTGCCAGCAAAGCAACGCCTACATCTGCAAAAACGGCTGCCCACATGGTAGCTAGTCCCAAAGCTCCAAGCAATAAAACAATTCCTTTGACGGTAAAGGCCATGCCGATGTTTTGCCAAATGATGCTCTTCGTCGCTTTTGCAATCTTAATTCCCGTTACGATTTTTGCAGGCTGATCGGTTTGGATAATGATATCAGCTGTTTCAATAGCAACATCACTACCTAGTCCGCCCATTGCAATACCGATGTCGCTGGCGGCGAGGACCGGGGCATCATTTATTCCATCCCCTACATAAGTGATTTTATTTGAGGTAGATTTTCTGAGGACTTCGAAAGCTTCGAGCTTGTCTTCAGGGAGTAGGTCTCCCTGCGCGCTGTCTAACTCCAGGTCTGTACCGACTTTTTGAACAATCGCCGGAGTATCTCCGGATAATAAATGGACTTGTTGGATGCCATTATTCCTAAGTTGTTGGATAGTATCAAATGCATCCTCTTTTAATTGATCTGCTATGGTTACATAACCTACAAATTGATTGTCAATAGCTACCAGGACAAGCGTATCGACAATGTGATGAACCTCGTTAGGGACTTTTATCTGAAACTGATTCATCAATTTATGATTTCCAGCGAGGACCTCTTTTTCATTGACATTACCATGTAATCCTTTTCCTGCAATTTCTTTGACGACAGTAGCATTCGGGATGCGACCTTTAAACGGATAGGCTTGTAAAGCTTTTGCAATGGGATGATTCGAACGAGACTCCACCGCCAATAGTAATGGCCACCAGTCTTCTATTTTTGATTCGCCGATCGCTACGCGCTCGCTGACTTTAAACATGCCTTCTGTTAATGTTCCGGTTTTGTCGAATACTATCGTGTCTACCTCTGGTAATTGATCCAGGTACGTAGCACCTTTGAATAATAATCCATTTTTAGAGGCTGCGCCCAGACCACCGAAATAGCCCAATGGAATGGAAACGACCAGAGCACAAGGACAGGAAATCACCAGAAAAATTAAAGCTCTGTACAGCCAGTCGGACCAGATGTATTGCTCTACAAAGAAGTAGGGGAGTAACCAGACGCCTAAAGCGAGATAGACGACGATGGGAGTGTATACTTTTGCGAGTCTCCGGATGAGTAATTCTGTTTTTGCTTTTCGGCTACTTGCATTTTGGACAAGTTCCAAAATTCGCGCAATGGAACTATTCTGAAAAAGCTTTGTCACTTTAAGCTCCACCACGCTTTCCAGGTTGATCGATCCTGCCAGCATATTTTCGGATCGACGAATGGTCCGGGGTTTACTTTCACCAGTTAAAGCAGCAGTATTTAGAGAAGCTTTTTCAGAAAGGAGAATGCCGTCAAGAGGAACCTGTTCCCCGACTTTTACCTGAATTTGATCTCCGATTACAGCCTCTTTGGGATGAATCTCTGTCCATTTACCGGCTCTAAATACGCTTGCTTTTTGAGGACGTACATCCAACAGACTTTGAATGTTTTGTTTGGCTCTTTGGACTGCATTATGTTGGAATAATTCTCCGACTGCATAAAACAACATTACTGCAACCCCTTCCGGATATTCACCAATAATAAAGGCCCCGATGGTAGCGATCCCCATCAGGAAAAACTCATTGAATATATTTCCTTTACTTAAGCCTTTTAGAGCGCCACGCAATACAGGAAAGGCTACTGGTAAGTAGGCGAGCAGATACCAAATGACGGTAATCCATCCATTAAAAAAGTCAGCCTTTATTATATGTTGAAGAATTAAACCAAGAACTAGAAGGGTTCCGCTTAATATCGCACTACCATAAGTGCTCCAGAAGTAGGATGCTGAAGTTTTACTGTTCTGTTCTCCATGCTTATGTGCGTGCGCCATTTCTTTTTTTTACAAAAGTAAGGGATTAATTCGTGCAATAAAATTGCATTTTTTCTGTGGTATTTAACTTTCTGCTAATATTTCTCTAACCAATTTTAACGCTACAATGTTCAAGGGTGACTTGCCTTAAGTTGCTGATTTTCAGTTTGCTTGAAGTTTATTGTGCAGCTGCTTAGTGTGTCAAAGGCCTTAACTTTTCTTTATCATATTCAAGGTTAAACGATCGTAGGGGAAACGAATCGAAGTAGGCATCTGAAGAATTGAAATTAATAAACAAATGAAAATAGGGATAGAAGTATCGCCTTTTTTATTTCCATTTCAATTCCAATTATTTGTTCAACTACTTTAAACCTTACGTCATGAGATCATTTATTGCATGTTTAACCTTAATAGCAACCTTTTGTGTCATTCAAGTAAGTGCACAAACCAGTTCATTTTACATCGGTGCAAAGACCGGCGCTACCGCTTCTGAATTTCGATTTACAGAAGATTTAAAAGAGCTTTATCCTGAAGTCAAAGATATCTGGGGAATGACCGGAGGATTTGATATGGGACTACAATTAGATAATTGGACTATTAGTACCGGAGTCCTTTATAACCAAAAAGGAAGTATCTATCAAACCGATAATTTCGAAGAGAATGGAACGACTGGTTATTTTACCGGAGAGGAAAAGTTACACTTTATTACAGTACCTGTTCTACTAGGTTACAAGCAAAAACTTACAGATAATGTAGGCTGGAGTATCGCCGCAGGACCATCTTTTAACTTTGGACTGGGAGGAAAGATTGATGAGACAACAGAATACTTTGGTACGGAAGAAACCGAATTCCAAAACTACAAAGTAACTTTTGGAGAAGGTGTAAATGATGATTACAAAGCTACACAAGTAGGCTTTCAAATCAGCCCTAGCTTATTCGTAGAATTAAACGAGCGAAGTAAAATTAACTTCGGAATTACCTGGGACTTTGGTACAAGTGATATGTACAATGATCGATACAAAGTTGCAAACGAATTCTTCGATTTCTACAAAGGGAATCAGGTACACCGGAATACTATGTTTACCATCGGATATGAGTACCACTTCAATTTCGAAGATAAGTATTAATCAATGCTATTCGCAGTAGGCTTTAGCTAAGACCAAAGCCTACTGCGAATGACTAATCCCATTTCACACACCAAAATTTATTAGTATGAAAACTTGTAAAAATTGCAGCACCCTCAATGAAGTACATGTAGCCAAATGTGTGGCTTGTAACATGGAAAATCATTTTACCCTACATGCTGCGGTAGAAGAAATTATCGAAGAGCCGTCTCCTAAGGCAACGATTAAATGTCAAAACTGTGGTGATCAACAACTTGCTCAGGAGACTAACTGTACCACCTGCCGCTTTCCACTAGCTGAAGTCAAAGTCAAAACTATCTCAAGCTTATCTGCAAAGTTAGGCAGACGAGTAGGGTAGCAATATCTTCCGATAAGTATTGGGAGAATAGCGATGCAAATTCGATTTTAATAACAATTGTGCACACTGTGCTCACTCATAAAAATTAAAACAATGTCAAGAAGAACACAACAACTATTTAGTTTGTCCCTGCTGGACTTACTAACTAGTGCCCTCGGCGCTGTGATCTTCCTTTTTATCATAACACCAAAAGGAGGAGCCTCCGCGTCGTCGGATCGACAAGCGATGGTATTTTTTGATACCACGCTCATGAAAATTCACGGAGAATTACCGGATAGTCTAATGAGTAAAATGGCGGGCGATACCATGCAAGTCGTTCTCATGGCTTATAAAGAAGATCCTCAGGCTGAAGAACTGGTCAGAGCAGAAGCAAAGAAACGTGCTGCTGAACGCGCCAAAGCAGAAGCCATGGCCAAAGCTGAGGCAGAAGCCAGAGCTAAAGAATTAGCATTAGCAGAAGCAAAAGCAAACAAGCGGCCTGCACCAACACCCGTAAAGGACAAACCGGCTCCAACACCAAAGCCGACGCCTACTCCAAAACCGGAACCTAAGCCAGAGCCAAAGCCAACGCCACCAGCTCCAAAACCGAAACCTACTTCAAAGCCTAGCTACACAGGTAGCGGACCTTCGGTTCCTGCGAATGTTTCATTCGAAGTAAACTGGAAAGACAAGGATGATAATATTGATCTCTTTGTTTGTAAAGGTGGAGATTGTGTATATGGTGGTCGAAAGAAAGATCGAGATGTGGGTAACTGGGATAGTGGTAAATCCCGAAACCGAATTTTTGGAAATGACTTACGTACGAATCAGGAAGCTGTTCGACAATTTGACAAGATTATTCCAGGAGACTACAAAATATATGTCCAGTTTAAGGACAGTAAGAGTAATCGGACATCAGTCGATGTAAATGGGCTGATTTACACTAAAGATCCAAAGACCTCGAAAGAAAGAGGAGAGTCTTTTGTGAAGAAGATCGCTCAAGGAAAAGGTCGCGTACATATCGCTACCGTTTCGATCAAAGCAGATGGTTCATATACCATGCGAAAGCCCTAAGGGAATATAGTTCCACAGGCAAATTTATTATTCAACTTTAAAATTAATCGTCATGTTAAATACAAAGCGTTTTCAAATCATCTTAAGTATGGGCGCAGCCCTGGGTATCTGGTTATTATTAATATTCATGGGTTCGATGTCCGCTGAAGGATCGGGGTTTCAACGAGTGATTGAGTTGCTGGGCGGGACCTCCAAAGGATATATTCAAGTGCTCATCTACGGTGTTTTTATCTATAGCTTATTCGAACTTTTGAATAAAAGAAAAGCACTTCGTGCACAATACCAGGCCTTCAATTATGGATTATTACCAGAGCAGGATCAGTTGGTACTGACACCGGAAGAGGTGGCTCAAATTAAATTGAATACGATCAATCTTGAACGTGGAGGTCAATTCTCTATGGTCGGAGATTTTATCAAGAAAGCTTGTACACAATATCGTAATGAACAAAATGTAGGAGAGACCTTACAGGTTTTCAATACGCAGGTAAACAACAGTAAGGAAGAGATGGAAAGTGACCTGGAAATTATCCGCTATCTATTGGGAGCAATTATCTCTCTTGGGTTTATCGGTACCTTATTAGGATTGTCGACTTCTATCGGAATGTCGCACCTGGCAAAAACTGCGGAAGGAATGCCTGAAATTACCCGAAGCCTTAACCTTGCATTCGATACGACTTTGGTTGCTTTGTTGGCAGGATTAGTACTTAACTTTTTCTACCACCGCTACCTCAAAGATATGGATACCTTTTACTCTCGTTCAAAGTCTTATATAATCAATAATTTGATTAGTCGAATCTATCAGCCAGCATAGGTAGGTTCAAAAGAGAAAGTTAGTTAGTTAAAATGTGAGCAGGCGAACGAATAATTTCAAGTTCCCCTGCTCACCCTCCCACTAACC
>JAHDHW010000151.1 GCA_020631105.1 Saprospiraceae bacterium
ATGACTTATGACACATGACTTATAAAAAAAACATGATCAAATCAATCTACATTTTCTTTTTCCTTTTAATTTGCTTCAATCTTTCTGCACAAGAAATAATTGAGCCTTGCAAATTTGGACAGCCGCTAATTGATGCAATTCAGGATGGGTATACCCCTGATAATCCTTTGGGCTATGGTCCTGCCAGAGATATTTTATATTCTCAGATTGATAATGTTGGTAATGACCTCTCTGGAATCTACTCTAATTTCACGGTAGTACTCGATCCAAGTGAAGACCCCAGCGTATCTGCTTTTCAAAATGGTAATGGGATCAACGCCGAACATGTATTCCCACAATCCTTAGGTGCTTCGGAAGAACCAATGAGAAGTGACCTTCATAATATTTTTCCATCCAGAGTTGACGTTAATGCTGCCAGAGGAAACTGTCGTTTTGGGGAAATTGAAGATTCAGATACCGAAAAGTGGTTTTATCTCGACATGCAGATTAATAGTATCCCCACTTCAGAGATAGATAACTACAGCGAAAAAGATGAAGAAGACTGCGTTTTTGAACCACGTGAGGTCGTCAAAGGTGATATAGCACGTGCAATGTTTTATTTCTACGCTATTTACCAATCTACGGCCAATGATAATTTTTTCACTCAGCAAAAGGAATTGCTTTATCAATGGCACATGCTTGATCCCGTTGACGAAAAAGAAACACAACGCAATCTATTAATCGCAAATCAGCAAGGAAACGAAAACCCATTCATTAGTGATAGTACATTAGTAAGGCGAGCTTTCTTTGAAGCAGACGCCAGCTATCCCGATGGTGATGATAATTGTTATGCTACGATTACTTCGACCGCTGAAGTGGGAGCAGCTTCCTGGGTAAGACTGAATAGTAATATTATTGAGGAAGAATTAATCCTTCGTTCAAATCGCGCTCAAGGAAACGTTTTGATTCTTCAGCTAAACGGACAGCCGGTATTAAGGGAATCGTTGAATTATGACACCACTATCAATACTAAATCACTTCCCTCAGGAATCTACATCTGCCAGGTAATCTCCGGAAACCAATCAGTAGTGTTCAGATTCTATAAGAGATATTGAGCATAAGTCCGAGTTATTTTTCTTAGGATTTCAACTTAAGGAAAGTAAACTTTTCATGCTAAGAAGTAAGCATCCCCTAGGATGAAGGGGCATCTTTATATTTTTGAATTAGCGCATCACAGGCTCGGTTTAGCATCTGGTAAACTTCCTCGAACCCATCATCATTATAATAAGGATCAGGTACCTTTTGGTTCCTTCCGGGATCAGCGAGATTCATAACTAAGTCTACCTTTTCTCGCTCTTCTTCAGAAGTCGCATACGATAAAATATTTCGATAGTTTGAAGCATCCATGGCAAAGATCAAATCATAATACTGTAAATCCTTGGGCTTTAGTTTTTCAGCGCGTTGCGATTGAATGTCAATTCCATGCTTCAAAGCTACAGCGATCGACCTTTCGTCCGGCGGGTTGCCTATGTGCCAATAGCCTGTTCCAGCAGAGCTTACCTCCCAATCTAAATTATGTTCTGTTATCTTTTGTTTAAGAATTCCTTCAGCAAGTGGTGATCGGCAAATATTTCCAAGACAGACCATCAAAATTTTCATAAATAATAAAATGTTTTTCGGGTGACTTTAGACTAAAAAGTATACGTGCAGAAAAATAATAAGTTAAACGTTAAATCGGAAAAAAAATATTGTCAGGCATTGCATGTTTCGTATACATATATTATATTTGATAATATATACTCCCCTACTCTTCTTTTTTACAGCACTATAATTCCAAAAGGAACATGAGACACTATCGACCTAAAAACTCGGCATTGCCGTCTAAGCAGACGCCTTTGCTAACACAGACCTTTTTAATACTCGATTCTAAAATCCAGTATATTGACCATCAGGTTCAAAGTTACTTTGAGCTTTATACTTGCTCTTCTTCTTCTGGTTCGGATTCCTCTAATACACTTAAAGAACAATCATTCGTCCAAAATCTTGACTCAATCCTAGGTTATGTAGAGACTTTACAAACTAACCTAAAATTACTTCAAATACTAAGAGCATGGCTCAAGGAAGAAACCGTTTCTGAAATCTATGCTTTGCTCAACAGCAATGCATACTCCAATTACTCTGAGGAAAAGTTGGAAAAAATCCTCAAACAAAAAGCACTTTATTTGCTTCGTATGAAAGCAAATTGTTAAATGCTATCTTCTTGGTTTTGGTAGGACAAGGCTGCTAACCCTATAAAGGTTATTAAGCCGTTTATTATTAATAATTCAAAACTAAACTGGTACCCAAAAAATAAGGTTTCCGAATATCTATTAATTAAGAATGTCAAAATTGGTGATGCAATACATACGTATGGCACATACTTATCCAATACTGCACGTTTTGTAAAAAAGCCAAAAGCGTATAGACCTAATAATGGGCCGTATGTGTATGCTGCAATCTCAAATATCAATTGTATCACTGCATGATTTGCAAAAAGGTAGAATAGCATGATCATCAAAAACAATACAAATGAAAATGCCACGTGAACCTTGAATCGTGTTGTTTTTTGATCACTTAATTCCGTTCCCTCTTTCTCGAAACCCAAAAAATCAACACAAAAAGAAGTCGTTAATGACGTAAGCGCAGAATCTGCGCTGGAATATGCTGCCGCAATCAATCCAAGAATAAATACAACCTGGATCATTGGGCTTAAGTGATTAAAAGCAATCGTAGGGTATAGCAAATCTGTTGCCTGCCGTACTTCATCTCCTACCAATCGTGTAGGAATTTCTATGCCTACCTGACCAGCGTAAACAAATAACAAAACACCCAGGCCTAAGAACAAAAGGTTTGCAAAAACTAATACAATGCTAAACCAAAACATGTTTTTCTGAGCTTCTCCTATATTTTTACAGCTTAAATTCTTCTGCATCATGTCCTGATCCAATCCAGTCATTGCAATAGCAACAAACGCTCCGGCCAGAAATCGTTTAAAAAAATTCCTGGTATCTGACCATCCATCTTCGAAGAAAAATATTTGCGAATTCTCACTATTGGTCACTGTACTCCAGATGCCTGCAAAATCAAGGTCAAGCTTGTCACCAATTGCAAAAATTGTAAGAACCACCGCAGCTAACATACAAGTAGTCTGTAAAGTATCCGTAATCACAATCGTCTTTATCCCTCCTCGGTAAGTATAAATCCAGATCAGAATGATCGTCATAAAGACCGTCAGCCAAAATGGAATACCAAAATTTGATAAAACAAATTCATGCAATACCAGAGCCACTAGAAATAATCGTCCTGAAGCACCTAATACTCTGGATAAAAGAAAGAATCCTGCGCCCGTTTTATAGGAGAAAAAACCAAAACGTTGTTCTAGGTAAGTATATATTGACGTTAGATTCAGCCGATAATACATCGGCATTAGAACAGTTGCTATGACTAGGTACCCTAATAAATACCCAAATACCATTTGCATATAAGAAAACTGGCTACCTTCTACCCAGCCTGGCACACTAATGAAAGTCACTCCTGATAAGGAAGCTCCAATCATTCCAAAAGCCACTAGATACCAGGGAGATTGTCGACCCGCCAGGAAGAAATTTTCATTTCCAGAATCCTTCCCAGTAAAATAAGAGATCACCATCAAAAGGGCAAAATAGCCAATGATGATACCTAATATGATCCCGGGACCCAATGTTTCCATATGCTCTGACAGTTAGTTTGTTATAGTATGTTAAGTCGCAAATGTAAAAAATTAATCTTGCAACTTACTCCCAAAAGCTAAATCTCCTGCATCCCCCAAACCAGGAACAATATACGAACGTGCTGTAAGCTCGGTATCTTGCGCTCCTAACCACAATTTGACGTCCGGATGTAGTCGTCGAATATAGTTTACACCGTCCGTAGAAGCGATTGCTGTTGCGACATGAATTTGTGCGGGTTTGCCAAATTCAGCTAATGCTTTGATGGTAATATCTATTGATGCACCAGTCGCTAACATGGGGTCAATCAGAATCAATACACAATCCTCCAACGATGGGCATGAGATATATTCCAGATTAATTTCGAAGGTTCCATCCTTGTGGTGCATCCTAAAGGCAGAAACAAAAGCATTATCCGCCCGATCAAATACATTTAAGAAGCCCTGATGCATCGGTAATCCTGCTCTTAAGATTGTTCCGAGGACCACTTTATTTGCCGGGAGCTGCATTTTGGAGATTCCCAAAGGCGTTTCTACCGCTTGTTCCTTGTATTCTAGTGTCTTGCTAATCTCATAAGCCAATACTTCGCCCACCCGTTCAAGGTTTCTGCGAAACCGCATCTTATCTTTCTGGATTTCGACATCACGAAGTTCCGCTATGTAATTATTCGCTACTGTATTCTGACTACTCAATATGAATGGCATACCTTACTTTTTACTTGGCGATAAAATAAGCAATATCCTTGGGATATCAATAAGCAGAGCCTTTCGATTTAGAAAGACTGAGCAGGTGTTCATCTGATTCCAAGTATAATCCTAATGTAAAATAGTACTCATTATCTGCTAAGCTGCAATAGTGTAGCCCTTAAGCTTAAGCCTCGATAAATCCTTTACAACAAATGCTGTAACGTTATCCTTTCTGCTTCGTATTATTATATCAGGCTTTAAATCAAAGGAAAGCAAATAGGAAATTTCAGATTCTATTTCAATTTCAATTCCCTTTTACATTCCCATTTAATTATATTTGTTCAAATAAAACACCCAAATATGGCTAATAACAACGAAGGCGGGATGAACATAAACGATATCGGAATGATCCGTAACATCCTTATGGGAGAGCAGATCAGTGATTTCGAAAAACGTTTTAACGCCTTACAAGATCAGATGAAAGATCTTGAAAAACAGCTTAATGATAAGGTCAATGATCTAGGAGACGCTAATAAAATTGCGCACTCTGAATTTGAAAAATCTGTTGATCAACGATTCGAAGCGATCGAAAAGCAAATTATCTCAAGTATTGAAAAACTGGACAAGCGTCTCGACAAAGTAAGTAAAGATGATAAAATGCGATTAGGTAAAATGCTCGATCGGGTAAGCAAACAACTCATGGGAGAATAAGCGCCCTATTGATCACTTTGACCATGAAGGAGCTTAACCAAGATCAAATCCGTTTACAGCAGTTACAGGAAATTCTTCTAAAAGGAGATCGAACCAAGATACAAGAGCTGCAGGATATCCTCGATGACAAGACTTTGTTATCAGAGCGGGTTGCTCCTATTGTCAAAGATCATCTTGATAATCTACGTGATAACTACCCCGAGCAATATCGGGCAATCGTCAAAGACCTCATAGAACAACGTGCGGTCAAACTAGAGTTTTTAATCAATCAACTACAAGGTACGCTCGATACAAAGGATAAACTTTCTGAAAAAGTATCTCCCATTGTCGAGGATCATATTCAAACCTTAAAAGAAAACTTTCCGGTTGAATTCAAAAAAGTAGTTAATTCCCAAATTGAAAGGAAGCTCAAGGATTCTCAAGATGAAATCTTAAATGTCATTACACCTGTTCTAGGTAAACTTATCCGAAAATCAATTACACATCAGTTTCAGGTTATCAAAGAGCGGATTGATTCACAAATCCGTGGTACTTTCTCTCGAAAAGGATTTTTTGGTCGCGTTTTTGGAAAAAAATCGAATGTAGATGATACGGATATTATCCTGAGCAATGCAGATGCGCTGACCATCCAGGAGATTTTTGTCATCCAACAAGATTCTGGCCTGCTGATTGGGAGTGCTTCTAAAGATACTACAATCGATAAAGACGTAGTCGCAGGCATGTTTACCGCAATTAAGGCCTTTGTAGAGGACGCATTCCAAAAAGATGAGCAAGAATTAGAGATGATTGAGTATGACAACTATAAAATATTCATTCAAAACTTTTATTCTTACTATATTGCCGTTATTATGAGTGGTTCTATTTCGGCACTCGAACGGGGTGCTATCTCCGAAAAACTATATGAGTTTGCAGAAAAAGAACTACGAAATGTATCTAAAAACATTGACTCAAAATTGACAGATCGTATTTCGAACCAACTCAAAAACTACTTTTTTGAAGTCGAAAATGTGCAATTATAATTTATTGAGCCCTTTAACCCAAACTCTCATTTCATTCCCTTTTTACAAGTAACTGATGATAAGTAAAAAAATAATTCTCACTGGTAGTTTTGGCGTAGGGAAAACCTCGCTTTTCAATCAATTCATCTTCAATCAATTCGATGATAAGTACCTCACAACGATTGGCGTGAAGGTGAACAAAAAAAATATCGAAGTTGATGGTGAAGAAGTTTCGCTCCTAGTCTGGGATATTGCCGGAGAGGTCTCCCAGGATAAGGTACCTCATTCTTATTTTCTGGGCGCAAGTGGAATAATTTATGTCTTTGATCTTACTCGCCCTTCGACTTACAAAAATATTCAAGGAGATATTGATTATTTGAAAGAGATGGTAAAAGGCGCAGAAATTCGGGTCGTTGGTAACAAATCCGATTTAGTCTCTGAAAATCAAGTCACTGAAATAAAAGAAGGAATTGACTATCCATGGGATATTATTACTAGTGCAAAAACCGGAGAAAACGTCAATGAACTATTCCTTAGCCTTGGGAAAGCCTTCTTAGAATAATGCAGCATAACCATAAATCAAGGCTAAGGCATCGATCTAAATTCAATCAGTTAATCCTCCTCGACGAAAATGCCCAAATAATTGCAAGTTGCGATTCTATTTTTGAAACGTCTGATTTCAAAGGAGTACAATTAATCGAACGTTTCCCTTTCCTGGAAAGTATTTTACCTAGTTTGCATCAACTCTCATTAAGTACAGATGTCAGTTTCAACAAAGTAGAAACGCCACTCGAAGCATTACCCGGATTTTATGATTTTACCTTTCAAAAAATCGAAATCGGTAATGAGGTTTGTATTCTTTGGAGCATCTTTGATTATACGGACTTATACGAAGACTATAAGCAATATCAACAACGGCGAAATGAACTGGAGATTCACCGGGAATTATTAGAACGAAGACATAGAAATTTCCAGCATAAAGAGGAACTTGCCCTTCAACAAAACATTATCCTCGAACACCTCGATCACGTCCAACTCTCTTATTTTAATCGTATAAAGACCGCCTTATTATCACCAGTCAATCCACTTGATGGTATGGTCTTTTTAAATAATACCTCAAAGACTGTTTCCTCGGTTGATTATCTATCAAATCTGCAAAACTCGATTCTACTTTTACAAGAAGTCATCCGGGAGTTCCCCATTGCCAAAGATGTTAACTCAGCGAATGAAAATAATTATTATTCGCTAGCCATAGCCTGCGCTGACATTAAACACTTCGTTTCGCAAAAATTAGCCTTGCCTATCTTTTTTGATTGTCAGATTGAACCAAGTGTACCGACACAGATCCAAGGAAATATTCAGGTTATTTCTCAGATTCTTTTTGGCTTACTCATCAACAGTAACCTTCTACACCCTAAAGCTCGACTTCACCTGCGAATAAATGCCCTTGAAGCAACTCAAAATTCAAAGGATACAAAGCTACACTTTGAATTGACCGAACAATTAAGTAAACATACTTCCATTCTTTCAGCTACGGATTACCAGGGTTTACTTTGTCGATTATCAATCGTTCGCCAGTTGATCGAGGCCCACGGTGGAAATATTCAAGTTTCTAAAGATCCTAAAGCCCTAAGTATCAGTATCGCCTTTGATTTTTACCCAAATCAAAGCTAATTCGATCTTTTTCCACACACTTTGTTGATAAGTTTTTAGGCTGTCCTCTTTCCGACTTTCAGTGCCTCAACTATATCTTTATTGCAATTTATTACGTATATTGAAACAATAGGTGGACTAATTCCATTTAAACAAGCGTAGTTAGTATTGAAACGTATAAAAACCACAGTCCCTCTTTGCTTTCATTTATTAGTCATTAGCAGGAATATTAGTATGCATCGAGTTTTTATAATCACCATCAGCTTATTCTGTTTTCTTTCGATCGTTAATGCTCAAAACACGATCCAGCCTCGACAATTCAGTAACCCAAGTGCCGGAATCGTGTATGACAAAGAGTTTTCCATGGATTTGCGATTGCATACCAATGGATGGGCGATTGCTGCTAACTTCGGAGAAATCAAAACCTTTTATAAAACTCGCTACTGGCATTTCGAATTAGGAGAACTAAAACACCCTAAGCAATTCCGACACAGCTTTGATTACCCAAGTCAATGGGGGAACCGTACGTCTAAATCTTTTTTCTTTGGCAAGCAAAATAACCTCTATGCACTACGTGCTGGTGTAGGTATCAAACGATACTATTCCGAAAAGGCAAAACGTAAGGGTGTTGCCGTCGGAGTAACTTATGAAGGTGGCCCTACGCTGGGTTTACAAAAACCATATTACCTTGATTTTCTAACGCCTCAGAATGGCGGTGAAGATATAACGATCGTTAGCCAGAAATATACCGGAGATAATATCGATGAATTTTTAAATGTCGAACGTATTTATGGCGCTTCAGGCTTCCGTAAAGGGCTGAGCGAAATAATTCCTGTCCCTGGTGTCCATGGTAAGATTGCTGTACACTTTGACTGGGGTGCTTTTGATGAGTTTGTCAAGGCCTTCGAAGCCGGAATTATGGTCGATGTTTTCCTTAAAGAGATTCCAATCCTTGTCGATGATACGCTATTCCCTGAGAATCGCCCTTATTTCGTCAATCTTTACTTAACTTTGCAGTTAGGAAAACGACGATAATCGACTTCGAAACCAATTCCTAAGTCAGTTGTTTCCTTTGAAACCGGATTGCTATTAATCAATCGGAGATACACCCGTACGGGGCTCGAATGATTGATAAAGCGCTTTTATAGACCTTAGTGTCTTTGAGTAGTATAACTTAACTGAATAGAAGATGATTGAACTTCCAGTAACAGAATCCAAAGAGCAACGACAACGTAAGCCTGACTGGCTCCGTGTAAAGTTGCCTATTGGCGAAAAATATAAAAAAGTCCGCGCCCTGGTCGATGAATATAAGCTTCATACGATTTGCCAAAGTGGTAATTGTCCAAATATGGGAGAATGCTGGGGTGCCGGTACGGCTACTTTTATGATTTTGGGGAACACATGTACTCGTTCCTGTTCTTTTTGTGCTGTAAAAACGGGTCGACCTTCAGAATATGATGAGGACGAACCACGCCGAGTGGCAGAAGCTATTAAATTGATGCAGGTAAAACACGCTGTCATCACTTCCGTTAACAGAGATGAATTGAAGGATCGTGGTGCCGAAATATGGTATCAAACGGTACGAGCAGTAAAAGAGTTATCTCCAGAAACCACTATCGAAACATTAATCCCGGATACCCGAGGAAACTGGGCAGCGCTGGAACGTATGTGCGAAGGTGGCCAGGAAGTGATCTCACATAATATGGAGACCGTTAAAAGACTTTATCGAAAGGTTCGACCACAAGCAAAATATGACCGGAGTCTGGAGCAAATCCAACGCATTAAAGATATGGGTCACCGTACTAAAACGGGATTTATGGTTGGTTTGGGAGAAACGGATGAAGAAGTATTCCAGATCATGGATGATTTAGTAGCGCATGGATGTGACGTCCTGACTATTGGTCAATACCTGCAACCCACAAAAATGCACCTTGCAGTGGATTCTTTCGTACATCCTGATAAATTTGCGGAATACAAGGAAGTTGGGCTAGCTAAAGGTTTTGACTTTGTAGAAAGTGGTCCTTTAGTACGTTCTTCTTATCACGCGGAGCGACACCTTTAAAATAGTCGCTTAATCTTATCTGGCTAGGGCTTTTTTCATCTTGTGAAAGATGGCAGTGTTCTCGTATATTCCGGAGAACATTTGAGCGCCCGGGCCATAAGCAAATACAGGAATAAGATCGGCGGTATGGTAATCTGTCGTAAATGCCGTCTTAAGATTACCCATTTCTGATTCCTGGTTAATCGCGAAACCTCCGGTTTCGTGATCCGCTGTTACAATGACTAATGTTTCACCATCTTTTTCGGCAAACTTTAATACTTCTCCGATCGTTCGGTCGAAATCAATCATTTCAGAGATAATATAATCAGCATCATTGGCATGCCCTCCCCAATCAATCTGAGATCCTTCAATCATAAGGAAAAATCCTTTTTCGCTGTGATTCCGCAAAAATGCCATTCCCATCTTACTTGCCAGAAATAAATAGTCCCGCCCTTGCGAAACCTGCAAAGGATCGTTATCTGCAGTGAAATAGGCAAAATTCTTTTTCCATGACAACTCACATTGGATCAGGTCTTCTTTAAAGTAATCTGAAACAACGTAGTCATTATCTTGTAGCTCTTGATAAAGGTTGCGATCATCTGCCCGACGGTCAAAGTAACGTTTGCCTCCACCAACGAAGAAATCAATTTCTGTATTCATAAAATCAGCCGCAATCTCTTCATACATTTTGCGGCTTTTTTGATGTGCGATAAAAGATGCAGGCGTAGCATGGACAATCGTAGAAGTTGCTACCATGCCGGTAGCTAAGCCTCTATCCTCTGCAATTTCCAGGATGGTCTTTACGGGTATGGTATCCGCATCAACGCCAATGGCACCATTATAAGTTTTTACCCCACTGGCAAAAGCCGTAGCTCCAGCTGCAGAATCTGTAACCAGTTTATCATGAGAGTAAGATTTATGCAATCCTACCACCGGAAACTTCTCCAGATTGAGTTTATTATTATTCATATACATGCCAGCAGAGATTTGGGTCACTCCCATCCCGTCACCAATCAATAAAATAATATTCTTGGGCTTTGGCGGAGTTTCGCCAGCCTTGTAGCTCGCCAAACGCTTCCAGTCTGCTTCAACTTCTACTGAGGCATCATTATCAATCTGAGTATTACACGATACCCAGGACAATAACATTAGTATAAACAAGATTTGCTTCATGTAAAATTGCGTATTAAGTAGTTAGACTGGGGTTATTTGTTGGTTTTGTTTATCGTAAAATATAGCGCTTACCGGGTTTAGCTTTAATCATGCCCCGGAACTCTAAATCCAGCAGCAAAGATGCCATTTCGCCAGATTCTATTCGAGTATTATGGCATAATTTATCAATACTTAATTCATTATTCAATTTCAAGGCATCAATTACCTGTTGTTCTTTTTCAGTTAGTTCAACAAATAAGGACTGCTGTTTTGTTTCGTTTCTATCGTTTTTCCATCCCATTTTTGTTGCAAGGTCAGCAGCATTTTCAAGTAGCAACGCCCTTCCGGTTTTGATCAGATGATTACATCCAATACTCATCGGATCATTTATTCGACCGGGTATGGCGAAGACTTTTTTTTCATATTCGCTAGCCATACTTGCGCTGATCATACTTCCGCCTTTAGCAGCCGTTTCGATAACCACCAGCGCATCACACAGGCCTGCTATTATTCGATTCCGCATGGGGAAAAATTCTCTTTCGGGAGTTGTTCGATGCGTAAACTCTGTCAGGACTCCGCCGTGCTGTATCATCCGATCCGCTACTCGTTTGTGATCAGCCGGGTAAATCATTGACATCCCATGCCCCATAACTCCAATATTTGGAATCCCCAGATCAACACATTTTTTGTGCGCAGTAATATCTACTCCAAATGCTAATCCGCTAACAACTAAAACATTATAATCTTTCAAATCGGCTAACAAAGCCTCACATTGTATTTTGCCATAGGTACTTGGTTGTCGTGTACCTACGATAGCAACCGTTCTTCCGGCATTTAAATCTACACTACCTTTGTAATACAGTACAACCGGACAATCATGATAACGCTTCAATCGACCAGGATAATCTTTATCCAGGTAAAAAAGTGCCTGAACTTTGTTTTTTTCTAAGTATTGAAGCTCTTGCTCCGCTAGCTCCAAACCTCTGCCGGTTAATATATTACTAGCAATAGTCTCTCCTATTCCTGGAATTTTCATTAATTCTTTCTTGGAAGACTTAAATACAGCGATAGGGCTACCACAGTGACTGATTAAATTTTTGGCAGTTATAGGGCCTACTTTGGGAACCTTCGTGATGGCTATTTTATAAAGAGTGTCGTCAGACATTGCCGAAATGGCTTAGTTTTTGATTTTTTGTTATTTTTAAAAGACTGAATATCAGCCTTTTTTTAATGCAATTAATATCACATAAGTAATTAGACGGAACTATCAGAAGCTATTTTTTCCCGTATTCATACTTGATAAAAGCTTAATCCCTAAATTTAGGAAGATATTTTTCGATTCTATTCTTCGTCTGTATTAATTTTATAGAAAATATTAAAACTATGAGTAAGCAAAAAAAGAGTGCATTACCTAGCCTGGAGATTATCATCATTGTCATATTCTTTCTGGGCTTTATCACTTGGGCGTTTTCCAAATGCTCTGCTACAAAACAACAATTCGCAACCGAGAACTCAGATAGTACAAAAGTCGAAGAAGTAGATACAGACAGTATTTACTTTTCAATGCCAAAACCTTTACCGCCAAAAGAAGAACCGGTTCCAGAGACCAGTACTACAAGTACGACAATTCCTGCTACTGGAAGCTCAACCGTCCGTACAGAAATTCGATCTCGCTTATATGTCACAATCGATGGTCTTAATATGCGGAGTGGGCCACACCTGGATAGTGTAGTGGTTGAAAAACTTCCTTTGTTTGAAGAAGTAGCATTCATGGATGAATACACTGATTTCAAACAAGAGTTAAGCCTTGGAAAAGAAATGGCCAATGAACCTTGGGTAAAAGTAAAAACCAAGCGAGGTAAAGTTGGCTGGGTTTATGGCGCAGGTGTTGACTACCGAAGGAAAGAAAGAGAAGG
>JAHDHW010000152.1:0-2670 GCA_020631105.1 Saprospiraceae bacterium
GCATGCGAAGACTAAGCATGTTCTGCTAACGCATGGTACTTTTTCCAATCGAAAAGTATTAAATGGAATTGCGGAATATTTAGTAAAAAATGGATACACCTGTTGGGTTTATGAATGGAGAGATCATGGGAGTAGTTCAAGGATTAAAGAACCGTTTAATTTTGAGACGATTGCAAAAGAAGATCTGATCTTAGTGTTTGATTATTTATTCGTAGAGCAGCAGTTACAGAAAGTGGATTGTGTTACGCATAGTGGGGGAGGGATTTGTTTGACCATAGCTTTGATTCACCGGCCAGAATACCAGCAAAAAATAAATACGATTTCGATGTTTGGGTGTCAGGCATTTGGCGCATCAACTTCTATAAAAAATCGTATCCTCATTTTTGTAGGAAAGTATTTAAGTAAAATTTTGGGCTTTACGCCAGGAAGACTTGCCGGAAGTGAAGAGAATGAAAAGTATCCATTGATTAAGCAATGGTATGATTGGAACTTAGAAGGCCGCTTTATTGGAGCAGATGGATTCGATTATCAAAACCAAATGAAGAACATCCAAATCCCAATTTTGTCTATCTTTGGGGGAGGAGATACGTTTATTGCTCCGCCGGAAGGTTGTCAACAATTTCTTGCAGCCTTTAAAAATGCGGACACAAAGGCCTTACTTTGTTCAAAAGAAAATGGTTTTCTGGAAGATTATAATCACAGCAGGTTATTACATTCCAGAAATGCAAGTAAAGAAATTTACCCTTTTGTGTTAAATTGGATGAATAATTAAAAATAAATATCATGAAACTAATCAAATTAATGTTTTTGACTGTAGCTCTGGCAGCTACTGGAATTTCTTTTGTCGCTTGTGGAGGTGACTCTGCAGAAGATAAAACCGGACCTGAATATACTTCTGCATATATTTGCCCGATGCACTGCGAGGGGAGTGGAAGTGCAGAAGCTGGAACTTGCCCGGTATGTAATATGGATTATGTAGCGAATGAGAATTTTAAAGGAGCAAGCGGACATGAGGGCCATGACCATGACAGTCATGAAGGGCATAATCACTAAACAGATTTAATTTTCAGGGTTAAGCTTATGGAATCAATTCATAGCTTGATCCTGAAAATCTAACCTACCGTACCAATTACTTGTAGTTCATCAAGATTAGGAGCCGGGTCACCATCCCGTGGTTCGAGTGTGATTGCAAAGGCACCGGCATCGACAATGTAAGGAACTTCAATGATCAAAGAATCGCCATCGGTGATTACTTCAAATTCTCCCATATCCACAGGATTGCCATTCACTAATGCCCATAGCTGGTAAAAACGATCTTCCGGAGGGGCCGCAAGATTTCCAACATCCAAATAGGTTTTTTGCTCTTCGGTATTATAAAAGACGGAAGCTAATGCTTGTGGAGCGTTATCCGTTCCTTTCAGATTAATGCGACGGTTAGCAGGATTCAGTAGAAGATCAATTTGAGCGCTTAGCTGCTGGATATTGGCATCTTTCTCATCACAGCTTTGTTGTAAAGTTGCTAAATCTTGTTGTGTTTGTTCGAGCTGATTTTTTGTATTGTTAACCTGATTATAAAGGTAAATAGTCGAAACAAGCGCGCCTGCAAAAAGTGCAGCTAACAAATAAGCAAGACCACCAATACCTCTGGACTTAGTTTGGGTAGATGTTCTACTTACCGGAGAGAGATTAGCAGGGGGGATTTGTTCTACCGAATCTACTTTTTGAAGGATATCCTGTTCAACGCCGGGCTTTGGTTTAATTCCAATGTTATCAGCATATGCTTTGACCGTTTTTTCAATGGCAAGTACCTCAGAATGTAACTCGGGGTACTGTTCGATCATACGATTGACTTCCTGATTCTCCTCGGGAGAGAGCAAGCCAAGAACATAAAGTTCCAAAATTCCGGATGATATGTATTCTTTTATATTCACGTATGACTGATAATATCTAGTAAAATAACAAGTAAAATTGTTAAAAGGTGTCCTGCGAAATCTTTTCCTAGTTTTTTACGCAATTCACTAATCGCAGCACGCAATCTGGTTTTAACAGTACCAAGAGGGATATTGAATTCTTTTTCGATCTCACGTTGTGAGTAGCCCTGGAAATAAACCAGTTCTATGAGTGTTCTATACTTTTCATCGAGTGAGTTAATAACTGTACGGAGGCCACTATCAGCAATATTTGCCTCTTCGGCGCCTGCACTATCCGTATATACGAGATTTTCTATACTATCGGTTTTCTGATCTTTCCGAAAACCTGCAGAACGTACCTTATCAATGGCTGTATTCCGGGCTATATTTACAAACCAGGTGTAGAGACGTCCTTTGGAAGCATCATATTGCTTGGCATATTTCCAAACTTTCACGAAAGTATCTTGTAGTACCTCCTCTGCAATCTCTTGAGAAGGGATTACTTTATAGATGATACCCATTAGCGCCTGATTATAATTCTGATAGGCTAATGAAATACCACGTTTATCCCCGTTTTGGAGTAAAGCAATAATTTGAGATTCTATTTCGTGCTGTTGAGCGATGGTTTATTATTTTAATAAAAATAGGTAAGACGGTAAAAGTCATATAATGACCGTCTGCTAAAATAGTAAAGTTGTTTATTATTGAGGTACTCAATAGGTTACGAAGATAGTAAAAACTTCTTTTCGGGATATCTTTT
>JAHDHW010000152.1:2770-12827 GCA_020631105.1 Saprospiraceae bacterium
TTGATTGTATATTTTTCAATCATTTCCTGATGAATCTCTGGAGTGATGTCATACTTCACTAATAAGTAATTTTCAATACCACCGTATTCATTTTCGATGACGTCAAATACAGCATCAAAATATTCTGGCTGTACGACAAGAATGTATTCCAGCGTTTCGGAGTCAATACCAACCAAGCGTCCTTTCCAGGCATTGCTTCTGTTTTTGCGGTATCGGTAAAAATTAGACATCAGATACTCCTGTTTGATCGTTTCTTTTTCTACACCTAGCATCGCAAGAATGACCATGCTCATATAACCCGTTCGATCTTTTCCGCCCGAACAATGATAAACCAAGGGGGTATTACCATCACCTTTGACCAGTAGATCCATGACGGGTTTGAAATCATGGGCCGCAGAATCAGCGAACATTCTCATTACTTTGACAAATTCTTTTTTGGCTTCTTTTCCGCGGAGCCCTTCTTTGAGTACTTGTTTTTTTAATTGCTGGTAAAACAAGCCTTCCTTACCTCCGATTGGAAAGTGATAGTAGGCAGCACCTACCGGTAGATCATCAGGGTGTTTTTCAATCTCACTCGTATATCGTAAATCACAAACGGACTTCAGGCCAAGATTTTGAATATAAGTCAAATCATGACTGGTTAAATCGCCTAAGTGACTGGAGCGGTAGATTTTGCCCCAACTTACCATCCGGTTATCTTTTGTCATAAGACCACCAATGTCACGGAAATTAGGTGTGCCTTCAATTGGAAGTAACCTTTCAGACAGGATTCTTTTTTTACCTTCTTCATCTATAATTCCAAAGTAGTATCGTAATGCAGGATTGATCCGTCCAAGCTCTACCTCATCTCCTTTTATGGTCATTAGGGGACGATTCCAGTCTAATGCTTCAATTGATGGAGCTGTAAATATTTGATAGGTGCCTTCTTTTTCGAATTGAATAGTATAATTACCATCAAGGCTTCGAGTGACGCGATTCGGCTTGTTAAGAGTACGGCTAGGTACAGGGATTGCTTTACGCCCACAAGATGAAAATAATATTGAAAGCGTAAGAAAGGATAGTATTGCAATGCGATATGACATAAATAGTAATTAAGTTGTTATGATTACGAAGTACTGATCAAAATAATCGTAATCCGGGGTTAAGATTTGTTAGAAGAGGTTTTGTAGGTTTAGACTGCTCTAGAAAGAGAAAGTTAAGCCATTGGTTCATAAAATTGAAAGGAGATACTTTCAATAAGGTTTATTGATGTAAGTTAAAAAATACTTTGATAAGATAAAGCAGTAAACGTTTAGTTGAAACTATTTTATTTCCTGAAGGATTTAATAAAATCCAAACCACACACTAAGGTTAAAAGTATGAGTGAGGTAATTTGTTGTAAGAAGAGGAGAAAAAATTACTTTTTCATTAGAAGTATAGCCTTAGACTTAGTTGGGGATTGTTTCTAATTGAATTGCTCGGAGAATTGTAATGGCTCCTTTTTTGTCGATATCGATTAGTTTTTCTGATTTAAAATCTGTCAGCATACGGGAAACGGATTCTTTGGTGGTGCCGACCATGCTTGCTAGATCGTCTCTAAGAATGTGAATAGCCTGAGGTGAACCTATATTAAATTTTCGGTGGAGCTTTAATAGAGCATTGGCAATGCGCTTACGCGTAGAGTTGTAAGCAAGGCTAAGTAATTCTTCTTCTCGCTCAGAGATGTTTTGGGAAAGTAATTTGATGAAACGAGCGATAAAGTCAGGGCTTCCGGATAATAAGTCAAAGAAGTCCTGTTTGGGGATTAGACATATCTCCGCATCTTCGAGGATCGCAGCGGATTCATGATAATTGTCCCCATTGATCAGCGCATGAAAACCCAGGAAATCACCTTTACTAAAAACAGCGGTAATGTAATCCTTGCCTAATTCATTGCTCCGATATATTTTGACCTTCCCGGAAATAATATAGAAAAGATACTTAGGGATCGAGCCTTCGGTAAACAAAAAATCCTGGCTTCTATATCTTCGGATTTCTTTTGCTTGAGCTAGTTTCAGAAGTTCTTCCTGACCGCGAGCTTCATTGAGCAGGGTCTTATTTTCCAAAGGGTTTTTCTCGAAAAGCTGCTCCAGCCTTTCGGCTTTTTCCAAACGTTTTTGAATAGCATCTAGCAACTCCTTATGATCAAATGGTTTGGTAATGTAATCGTCTGCGCCGAGATTCATACCCAGCCGAAAATCTTCTTTTTCTGATTTAGCAGTTAAGAAGATAAACGGAATATCTGCCGTCGCGGGTTTTTGACTCAGGATTCGAAGTACTCCGAACCCGTCCAGTCGAGGCATCATTACATCACAAAGGATCAAGTTCGGCTTTAAGCTTAAAGCTGCTTCAACACCGTCAATACCATCAACTGCAGTATGAACTTCGTAATCGACGAGTTCCAGGATTTCCTGAAGGTTTTCGCGAACGTCTTCGTTATCTTCAATAATTAATATTTTTTTCATGATTCCTCGATTGGTAATTGAATTTTAAAAGTGGTCCCTTGTTCTAGTTCGCTTTCGAACTCAATAGTGCCTTTTAGTATTTGCAGGTACTGCTGTACGATATTCAGCCCAAGTCCTGTGCCCTGAATATTGGTTGCGTTACTGGCCCGAAAAAAACGACTAAACATATGTGCCTGATCTTTCTCCGGGATACCCATCCCTTCGTCGCGGATAGTTATTTGTAGCTGACCATCGACAAGCTCATCTTTACAGTAAATTGGTTTGCCCGGAGGAGAATATTTAATTGCATTGGAAAGTAGATTGAATAGAATAATCTTAAACATTTTCTTATCCAGATAGACTTCGGTGTCGCCACTTTTGGATTCATGAATCATTTCTTGTCCATCTTTCAGGAGACCCATCATCTCATCGATGACTTCCGTACAAAAGGTTTTTAAGCTGAAGTGTTCTGGCTCATAAACAGCCCGGCCTTCTTCCAGTTTACTAAGGGATAGAAAGTCATTGAGAATGTTTGTGAGATGATCGACGGATTTTCGGATGCGGGAGAGATGTTTGTTGCGTTTTCCCTGCTCTTCGGGATTTTTATAATGTTCGATAAGTGCCGTTGATGAAAGGATGGTACTTAAGGGCGTTCGGAATTCGTGAGAGGCCATAGTGACAAAACGAGATTTTAGTTCGCTTAATTCTTTTTCCTTTTCCAATGCCTGTCGGATTTCTTGTTCGGTGTTCCGTAGTAAGGTTTCAATCTTTTTTCTTTCGGTTATTTCTTCGGCTAGCTGCTTATTGCTATTGAGTAATTGTTGAACTGTTATCTGCAATTCAGTGGTTCGCTCTTCGACCCGTTTTTCCAACTCGCTATTTAGTTTTTTAATGCGTTCTTCAGCAGCATGCTGTTCGGTAAGGTCCTGAATGATTCCCGTGAAGACTCGCTGGTTATTTATTTTTACCTCACTAATGCTAAGACGAATAGGGAAGGTGCTACCATCTTTTTTTGCCCCATTAACGACGCGTCCAATTCCAATGATTTTTTTCTCTCCGGTTTTATAATAATTATTCATGTAGCTGTCGTGCGCTGATCGATGGGGCTCCGGCATGAGCTTGCTGATATTTTGGCCGATTAGTTCTTTTGCCTGATACTGAAACAACTTTGCTGCCGCAGGATTTACCATTTGCATGATTCCATATTTATCAATCGTGATTATTCCGTCAATGGCAGTCTTGAATACTGCTTCCAGCAGTAAACCGGGTTCGATATAATCAGGATGTATTAATTTTTTCATGCTATAAGATTAATTCCGAAAACTATTTGGCACTAATGTTTTGTGAGTAGAAAGCTCTAAATCTCCACGACATTAGCACCGAACAGCGTACAATTCTATTCCTTTTACAAAAAAGCACAAATATTTATTTCCCAGAGATGATGATAATCAGTGAGCGAGATGATTATTATCATCTTCTTCCTGAAAAATGGCTTCTAACTTTGAATTAAATTAAAATCGAAATATTATGGATATCAATATTCAAGCACCCTGGGAGGTAAACATTTACCTGAAATCTTTGATTAAAGAAAAACTAGAGCGATTGGAGTCGGTCAATAATCGGATCATTCATGCGGATGTGTTTTTGAAGAAAGGAGTGCATAACGGGATGGAAGATAAAGTCTTAGAAGTTAGATTGCGCTTACCGGGACCAGAGGTCTTCGCACAGGCTTTTGCTGAAAACTACGAGGTAGCACTGGCAGATGTAGCGGATAAGCTTAGAAGACAACTGGTTCGCCGTAAAGAAAAGGCAAGTTAATCTGAAGTGCTGAGTACAGGTCAAAGTTGAAATTAGTCCCATTGCCTATTTTAAAATAAAGCGCTTAGAGACTTGTTCTTCTCTAGTACGTATCGTACAAAAGTAAACGCCAGGGCTAAGGCCACTTGAGTCAAGATTAAAATGGAATTCGTGATTTCCATTCTGGAGTGAATTCCCGTAAATGGTTTTGATCAATTGACCTGTAGTATCTGTCAGGTCAACCTGTACAAAACCAGCATTCTTTAGGTAGAAACTTAGCGATAGTGCTCCATCCGTTGGATTCGGAAAACAATGGACACCATTCAAAACACTATTGACATCAAAGTTCGAAGTGCTGTTCTGCTGGAATAACCAGAGATAAGCATCTCCGAATTCTCTGGCCCAAAACCATTCGCTATGCTGACCGTCTGATTTTTCAACAGATAAAATTTCTGCATCTGGGAAACCTGCGCTTATCATTGTCTCTTCCATGTTTAACATGTTTTGTACATGCTCGTCTCCTTCCAGAGTACCCATTAGTTGATAAATTCGTAAGTCATTTTGCATTCCGGTATTAGAGACGTGATTATAAGCTTCTGAAGAAAACCAGTATGAAGGCGAAAAGGCACCTATCTTCCCAAAGACATGCTGATACTCTATTCCTGCGAAAGTCGAGATCAATCCTCCAAGCGAACTACCCATGATCCCGGTATGCTGCTGATCTGCCAGCGTGCGATAATTTTCATCAATGAATGGTTTGAGCTCCTGAACAATGAACTCAACGTAGGCAGCGCCTTGTCCACCTCCATAGGTAGGGTTTGGCCAGGGAGTGTACTCCTCAATTCGGGATGCACCGCCATTATCGATAGCGACTACGATTATACCCGGGTCGCCTTGTGCGTGTAAAGCATTCAAGGTCTCATCTACTTCCCACTCTCCGACAAAAGAGGTTAGGGCGTCAAATACATTTTGTCCGTCATGCATATACAGTACCGGATAATCGACATTAGTATCATGATAATCCGGAGGAAGATAGAGCCAAACTCTTCGGTATTCATTAAACTGAGGCATGTAAAAACTATCTGTAAGAATCTGAACATTATCAGCGGCAGTACTTTGTCCACCTCCATTACCATCTAAATCTTCCCAGCCAAGTATTTGCAGGTAAAGTGTATCTCCTTCGTTCCCACTATAGAAACGATTTGGAACAAAGTTGCCATTTTCATCTCCTTCTACTTTTTCCCAGGAACCTCTGGTAAATTTAAATTCTATATCCCCAGTGCCTGAGGGTAAGTCAAGGTGGAATCGGTTCTCTGTGGTATCCTCTGCTAACTGGTAAGCCGCGCTGCCAGGTTCCCAGCCCTGAAAGCTTCCGGCAATATGAATAGGATCATTTTCCGGCGTATTTGCCGGGATGGCATCTACAATAATGGTGAGTTGAGCTGTTAGATTGAACAGACCAAAAAGATTTAGAAGCAGGAAAAGTATAGCTTTAGGCATTGCAATAGTTTTGCCCACAAAATACTAAAAGGTATCAGCAATGCGCTCGCCTTTTATGTTAACGTTGATGTTTAAACGGCTTGACTGAATAGTCGCTCTTTACTTCGTTTATCCTGCATTCTTAAGTCAAGTGCTGCACAAATATTTCTAATAAATGGAAGACCGTTTTCAGAGACGCTTATCGTTTGGTTTTTAAGATTTACCAGGCCATCCTCTTCTAATGATTTTAGCACCTTAAAGATTTTGTCTTTATGCTCGGTAGAAAGAGGAGCAAGAGATAAATCTGTTTCGGAGTGGCACATCAATTCGAGGATATGTTTACGAATGATTTGATCTACCTTGCTTAATAAATGACCTCTGTATATTGGAAATTTACCATCATTGACCAGTGCCTGATACTCTTCAATCTTCTTGACGTTTTGAACGTATGTGGTCCAGGAGTCGCTAATAGAGGAAGCACCAAGCCCAATCATCAAATTAGTATGCAAAGGAGTGTAACCCATAAAATTACGATGTAAGTTTTTGTTGCTTTTCGCTTTGAAGAGCGCATCCTGAGGAAGTGCAAAGTGATCCATGCCTATTTCCTGATAGCCATTTTCTTGTAGTAATTTACAGCCAAGCGTATAAAGCATACGCTTGGCAGATCCAGTTGCCAGATCTGCCTCAGAGTACGCACGTTGCCCCGGACTTACCCAGGGCACGTGTGCGTAGCTGTAAAAGGCTATCCGTTCGGGTCTTAACTGTTTGACCTTTTCAATAGTTGAGCGGATATGCGCGGAGGTTTGCAGGGGCAAACCGAAAACTAAATCAAAATTGATTGAGGTATATCCTAGTTTCCGCGCCACGGAGGTAACTCTTTCTACTTCTTGATAAGGTTGGTGTCTATTTATTATTTTAAGTATTTCATTATCGAAATCCTGAACGCCGATACTGATTCGCCGGAATCCCAGATTATATAAAACCTGAAGGTGTTCATTACTTGTACTGGAAGGGTGAGCTTCAAAGCCAAATTCGTGATGCTCCGAAATGTCTGCTGTATTTAAAATGCCTTCGAGGAGGTATTGTAAGTTCTCTGGTGCAAAAAAAGTAGGCGTCCCTCCACCAAGATGAATCTCTTTGATAGTAGGTTTATGAGGAAGATGTTGGAGGTAGAGATTCCATTCTTTTAATAAGGATTGGATATAAGGAAGTTCGACGCTGTGTTGTTTGGTGATGCGCTTGTTACAACCACAGAAGGTACACATACTTTCGCAAAAGGGTAAGTGTATGTACAGACTGATTGCCTCATCCTGATCAAAAGTAGCTTTGAAGTGTTCTCTCCATTGGCCTTCTGTTACGGGTTCTTTTTGCCAAAAAGGAACAGTTGGATAACTGGTGTATCTGGGAACTGGAACATTATATTTTTGAATGAGAGGATTCGGAAGTATGGGCATCTTTGTGTTTTACAAGTTGAATTAATGTCAGGAGCTTCAGCTTAATTCGAATACATTTTTAATGCTCCCATGGATCAGCGATTTATGCAGCGTAGCTGTATAAACTCAGCGAATAAAAAATATTAAACTATTGGATATTTACTTCTGCTGGTTTTTTCAATCCCTTTTCACGGCTTGACCGGCCTAGAATCTGATAGAGAAAGGAGTATCCAAAAATCATCGGAATAGCAATAATGATTGCTAGGATGAAAGCCAGATTGGCGTAAAATAATGGAATGTCAAAACCCAGGAATGAAAACCCTAGTAATAAATCAACTGCAGTAAAGCGAATGATGCGGTCGATGATGCCTACGTTTTTTTTCATGACAAAAAGTTTTTACAAACTTAAAATAATGGAAGCTGCAGGGAGATGACGAAAATCACCATAGAAGGTGATTTTAATCATTGGAGTGTCCATGAACTATCCCGAACCTTGTCCTTATGAATCAAATTGCGAACAAAAGTTACTTGCAATCACAAGAGCAATTAGCTTGTTTTCATTGTGGAGAGGATTGTGAGTCTGGGCCTGTTTATCTTTCGCAAAAGCCTTTTTGTTGTGAAGGTTGCAGAACGGTTTATGCGATTTTGAACGAACATGATCTCTGTGATTATTATGCTCTTAATGAGATCGCTGGCATTTCTCAAAAAGGAAAATCGAAGCAGGCCTATGCTTTTCTGGAAGCAGAGGATGTGATTCAGCGCTTGATAGATTTTCAGGATGAGGAGCGAACTAAAGTACGTTTTTATCTACCTCAGATTCATTGTTCTTCCTGTTTGTGGTTGTTAGAAAACCTACATCGAATAAATCCTGGTATCCATCAAGGCCGGGTAGATTTTTTAAAAAAAGAACTAAGCCTAAGCTTCTCACATTCTCGGATTTCCCTTAGAGCTGTCGTTGAGTTACTCGCTCAAATAGGATATCCGCCTCATATTAATTTCAACGATCTCGATGACACGCAAAAACCTTTAATTGATAAAACCTTGTACTATAAAATCGGCCTTGCCGGTTTTGCTTTTGGAAATATCATGCTCTTGAGTTTTCCTGAGTATCTTGGTATTAATGCCAGTTCGGATTCTACCTTGGTTCAGTTTTTTGGCTACTTAAATATTTTATTGATTCTCCCGGTTGTGCTTTATAGTGGACAAGATTATTGGCGTAGCGCCTGGCAGGGCTTGAAGCAGCGACATTTGAATATTGATGTACCTGTGACCCTGGGTATTTTAGCTTTGTTTGTTCGAAGTGTTTATGAAATCTTGAGTCATAGCGGAGCGGGATATTTGGACTCTCTTGCCGGACTGATTTTTTTTCTTTTGGTGGGGAAATGGTTTCAAACCAGTACTTATTCAAAAATCTCTTTTGATCGGGATTACAAGTCTTATTTCCCAATTGCCTGTACATTAAAGGACGGAAACCAGGAGCGGAGTCTTACGCTGGATAAAGTAAAGAAAGGAGATCAACTAATCATTCGGCATGGGGAACTGATTCCGGCAGATGCTATCTTGATCGATGGAGAAGCTGCTATTGATTATAGTTTTGTCAGCGGTGAATCAGAGCCGGTAAATACATCGATAGGTCAGCAATTATACGCGGGAGGTAAACAAACCGGAGGTACTCTGATTGTTGAAGTTAGCAAGGCTGTTTCGAATAGTTACCTCACTCAGCTTTGGAACGAAGATGCTTTTGATAAAGGGCAAGCCAAAGGGGAGGTGAGTGCTTTAGCGGATCGAGTGGCGCAGTTCTTTACGATCTTTATTTTAAGTGTTGCCTTGGTTACTTTGGTCTATTGGTTACCGAGGGATGTTGCACAAGCGGTGAATGCTTTTACGGCAGTATTAATTATCGCCTGTCCTTGTGCAGTAGCTTTGTCGATCCCGTTTACTTTTGGTAATCTGGTTCGTTTGCTTGCGAAGCGAAATATTTACTTTAAGAATATTCAGGTGATTGAAGCATTGACCAAAATCAATCATGTCGTTTTTGATAAAACGGGGACAATCACTCAATCCAAAAATGCTAAGCTGACATACGAAGGAAGGCCTTTGCAAAAGAAATGGCAAGGTATGATCAAATCTTTAGTGTATCATTCTTCTCACCCCTTGAGTCGTCGGATCTTTGAGTTTTTGGATGCTGTGGAGATAGTTGAGCTTGATCAGTTTGAAGAGGTAAAGGGACAAGGGATTTCAGGAAGGGTATTTGGTCAATTGATTCGAATTGGCTCTGTGGAATTCATTGCCGGAGAAGTTGCGAAAAGCGGACTGCGTCAGCAAAGCATGGTTGAAATCAATGGGCAATTCATTGGCACTTTTATTTATCACGGATCGTACCGCCCCGGATTAAAAAACATCCTTGCGCAATTTAAGCGCTGGGCGAAGGTCTCTCTCCTAAGTGGCGATAACGACCATGAGCGATCGCGGCTCACGCCGCTCTTTGGTGATGCTAAACAATTACACTTCCAGCAAAAGCCCGCTCAGAAATTAGCTTATATAAAATCACTTCAAGAGAAGGGACAAAAAGTAGCGATGATCGGTGATGGACTCAATGATGCTGGCGCACTACGTCAGAGTGAAGTGGGGATCGTCATTACAGAGAACACGTCTAATTTTACGCCTGCCTGTGATATCATTATGGACGCTCGTCATTTTGATGAATTACCAAAGCTGTTTGCACTTGCCAATAAGGCATTGTGGATTGTTTGCTTCACTTATTTTATTGCTTTCCTCTATAATATTATTGGCTTAAGTTATGCGGTGCAGGGGGATTTGTCTCCGGTTGTTGCAGCTATCCTGATGCCGCTTAGTTCGGTGACGATTGTTTTGATTGGGGTGGGG
>JAHDHW010000331.1 GCA_020631105.1 Saprospiraceae bacterium
TTAAAACTTTGTGGTCCATCCATTCTTAGAAGCATCTTTTTTGGTGTACTTAACTTCATGGACTTTTTTATTATCCGAATTCAATAAGGTGATTGTCCCACCGCTATTGGAAAGCTTAATTTTTTTAGAGTTCATCCTAATCGTCAGGATAGCTCCGGAGTCCAAACTAATGTTTTCGAAAGTTTGAATCTTCTTGGGCTTATTGGAGATGCCCCAGCCATCAAGATCTACTTTTTTGTCTGTTTGATTTAAAAGGATAACTGTTTCATTGCCCGCTTCTTTTCCTTTTGGATTAATCAAAGCTGCGATTATTACTATTCCATTCGTAATGGCTTTAGGTTTTGGAGGTGTTGGACTTGGACTTGGGGAAGGCGTAGTTGTACTTGAACCGCTAGCTTTTTCTTTAGCAAGCTTTACTGCTTTACCTGCGTTGATCTTTCCATAGCCAAACCATTCGGAGTGTTTTTTAGCTCCACGACCAGTATAGCTTCCTTTGTTATGATTAAGAACGGGATCGATGTTTTCGTCTGTGATTTTATCCGCGGTAGATTCAATAATTTGCCGCACCTCTTTTGCGGTAAGGTTTTTATTTGCCGAAAAGCAAAGCGCAGCGATTCCAGCGACCAGAGGTGTTGCACTGGAAGTTCCTCCAAAAATACCGGTGTATCGACTGTTGCCTGTGAATCCTAATCCAAAGTTTTCATTATCAGTGGTCCAAATTCCTCTTCCAGGCATTTTCTGGAATGGGTCAAGTGGGTGCCAATTGGAACTTGGTGCGCTAATACTAATTTCTTTTCCCCAGTTACTATAAGCCGCTTTTCTGTTTTGACTAGTAGAAGCAGAGACGGCCATGACATCTTTATGCGCACAATTTCCGTTAAAAATAGCTCGGGCATGTTTCATGATTCCATGCGAAGGGTGTCGCCATTCAAAGTTATCGTTATTAAAGTCTTTGATTGGTGCATTAAAATTACCTGCTGCGAAAAGAATCACAGCACCTTTGCCACGAGGACCGCCAGAGTTGACAATTTCCGTAAATTTTCTGTCCAGTATACTGCTTAAAGGAGCATATACCGGAACAGGGCCCCAGCTACAGGATATGACATCTGCACGTTTTCCTACATAATCAAATATTTCCCATAATAAATCATCGTCAGCGGCAAGATCAAATCGAATTGGCATAAATGCACATCCGGGAGCAACCCCAACAATACCACCACCATTCTCTTCCCCAATGGCGACGCCAGCACAAGGTGTACCATGATAATCGTTATGACTGGCAACCGGGAAAGGGGAACGATCTCCATCAATAAAGTCTCGCGCATGGATAACTTTATTAGGACCTCGGAAATCAGGATGGGTCAGGTCAAAGCCATCATCGATTACCGCTACCACTATATCTCTTGATCCTTTAGTGACTTTCCAGGCTTCTTCAGCATTAACATCTGCTGCTGCAACCAGTTCGACTCCTTTTTTTGCTTTTAGATGCCATTGGTTTTTGAATAGGTCGTCCTGTGGTAAGGTCGATCGGTCGAAGCGATTGACTAAGTTTGGTTCAGCGAAGGTGACCTCAGCGAATGCAACTAAATCTGCGCAAAGCTTCACCGGGTTTTTGCCAGCAGACTTCGTAACCTTGAATAAGAAAGTAAGGCCACGATCTTCGTATTGTTTGATGTATTGTAGGCCACAATCTAACATGATTTCTTCGATTCGGTCTGAGCTGGTCGCCGATTTAAATTTAACCGCGACTAAATCAGTTATATAGTACCGGGTTGAGTTGTCTCCAGTTGGTTTGTAGGCATGATGAAAGACAACACGGGTATCATATTGAGCTCTGAGGCTATCTATTAGTTTGTCACTATTTCGCTGTGTTGATTTAAATTTGTAGACATTATTAAAGACATGTTTTACACTTTCAATTCCGGTGCGTTGATGCACTTCATAAAGCAGTTCGGCATCTTCAATGATTGCGGTAAAATATTGGGTTTCTTTTTGGATTTCGATTTCTTGGTTATTTCTATA
>JAHDHW010000014.1:0-48330 GCA_020631105.1 Saprospiraceae bacterium
ACATCCCCTTTAAACAATTCCACCCAGCCATCAAAAAACTCCAATTCCGCATAATAAATATAAACCCCAACAGGCAGTCGGCGGCCATTCATAATTCCATCCCATCCATCCAGTTCCGCATTCGGTGCAAGATTATCCACCTCAAATACTTTTTCACCCCAGCGATCAAAGACCTGAAACCTTCGAATATTCGTAACAGACTGGTCCGAGAAAATTGTAAAGTAATCATTGATTCCATCCCCATCCGGGCTAAAAGCCGTAGGGATATATACATTCCGATCCTTTCGTACATTGATTGTTACGAAGTCTTCTCCAACACAACCATCCGCAAAAACTTCAATAATATAAGTACTCTGATTAGTAGGTTGCACATAAGGCCTCAGCACTTCCAGCTCCTCAAAATTCCAGGAAAATCCATCAATATCCTGATTAAACAAAGGCGTCAACTGTATACTATCACCAAGATTAATCAATTGATTATCACCAAGATCAACAATTAACTCCGGTGGGCTAATCAAATTTATCAAAGTATCCCACTGGCATCCAATAGCATCTTCCACCGTCAAGGTGTATTGCCCGGCACCTAAACTTTCAAAATCGTTGAAGCTAATAAATGGTCCATCATTAATTGCATATTCAAACGGTCCGGTTCCGCCTTCAACAGACAACACTGCAATACTACCACTATCCTCTCCATAACATTCAGGATCTATAATCTCAAAGACAGCACCTGTTGGCGTAGCAGGATCAACCGTAACTTCCACTTCGTCCAAAGCGGCGCACCCATTTTCCAGGTTGGTTACGATCAGCGAATAAAAAGCATCTTCACTTACGGTTGGCGTCAAGGTAGTTGCACCAGAGACAATCGTCCCTCCAACAGTCGTCCATTGAATATCATGATTATTCGCTGGGCTAACATAACTTCCGTTGAGCACAACCTCCGTAGTAATACAATCCAACTCTGGACCTAATCCCGCATCAACCATTGGCGCAAGCGTATCTATCGACACAAATGTCGTTGCACTGTCCACACAACCATTCGTTGTGTTTGTAACTACTAAAGTATAATTAGCCGATTGACTAACCACAGGACTAAGCGTCAGTGTACCGCTTTCGATCGTGCCACCCGACCAGGCATAAGTAAAATCACTTCCTGTTGAGGAGTTTCCACCATCTAAAGTAACCGTAGAATCTACACAGGTTAAAGGTAAGGATTCAGCGATCTCCGCAATCGGCGCATCTTCGTCTACAAAGATTTCTAAAGATGTGATATCTGTACAACCCGTAGCAAGATCCGTCACTTCTAAATAGTAAATAGCCGCTTCACTCACTTCCACCAAATCGAATAAAGTATCTCCAATAATATTCCCATCCGGATCAGCAGTCCAGGCAAATTCAATTCCACCTTGGGTTTGTGAATTACCTCCAGACAAATGCAGGCTATTATCAACACAATCCAAAACATTACCCTCCGGTGTATTAATCACTGCCGTTGGCGGTTCCTCAAAAGTAATCGGAACGCCTAGTGACTCCGAATAACAAGCATCAATATCCGCGACATTTCCCGTACCATCGTCCGTACCAGCAATGACGGTTACATAGTAGGTAACTCCATATTGCATACCGCTCTGAAAACTAAAATCAGGTGTATTAACAGAATATAGTATTGTCCCAATAGTCGTAGCATCTCCATCGTGCACAACAAACTCTACAAGATCGTTATTATCAAGGGTATCTCCCAGGTGAGTAGCAGTGACAATCTCTTCACCACATACCGTCAAAGCAGTCTCTTCTATATATCCTGATTCCGTCATACATGCGCAATCATAACTTCCCGTAATAAAAACAGAATCACAGGCATTGCCATCAAATATAACAAAAGAGTAAGTAGAGTCTTTAGGGATCAGCGCACTGGTAAACTGAGTACCGTTAATACTTCCTCCATCGCCTTCTACCACATAACTACCATCTCCCCCACTTATTTCAAAAGTAACTTCATACTGCGTATTTAATAAATTACAAGTCGTTTGTACATTTTCTACATCTGGTATTTCGTAAACAGTAATTTCCGCATCTGCTCCAATGTCGCCCGAACAATCAATTCGATCAACACTTACAACAGTATTAATCGAATAGTTTGTTGTACTTGTTGGGCTTACCTCAATCGTATGTCCATCACTAATACCATTAAGCATAAAGGTATTGTCACCATCGGTGTATTCAACATTGAAGCTACTTCCACCTGACAATCCAAAAGTAAGTGTCGCTGTTTCTCCTTCGCAAAGAATAATACTTCCATTTAACTCAGCAGAAGGTATAGGATATTCAATGTTGATTATTTGATCCTGAGTATTCGTATTACCGCATTCATCCGTTAATGTCCAGGTCCGAGTGATAATATCTGTACAATCTTCTTGTTGCAAGATATCAACATAGCTTGCGCTTCGTGGTCCTTGGTCACTTACTCCGCCATCACAATTATCTGCTTCATCCGTTACGTCTCCAGTTATCGTTAAATCAGAAGGATCATCCAGAGGATTAATCGTGATATTTGCAGGTACTGTAAAAGTTGGAATCTGCGTATCTTCAATCGTAAACGATGCACTGGTAAAAACTGCATTTCCACTACTATCTGTTGCTACAAAGGTGACTTCAATTGTCCCTGTCTCGCCACAGCCATCAGGGATAACAGGGTTAGCAGGAATAGTCGACCAGGTCAATGGACTACAATCATCAATTGCAGTAGCTCCAGCATTGTTTGCCAGCCAGTCATTAAAAGCTGTTGTGTTTCCACTTCCGTCACATTCGACCGTAGTGCTACTCGCCGCAGTACCGACAAGAGGTTCAGATTCATCTATCACTTCCACATTAAAAGAACAGTTAGCCGAGTTACCAAAGCTATCTACTGCTGTGTAGGTGATGGTCGTTAGTCCAATATTATAGGCCTCGCCACTTGCATCATTAATCCCCATAGTCGGGGAAGAGATATTCGTCGCTCCCGTAAATACGTAAGTAAGCGATTCCACTCCACAGTTATCATCTACATTTAAAGGAGCTGATAAACTGAGCGATGGATTACAATCTCCATTCTCAATAACAAATACCGTATCTGTACGACAATCAATCGTCGGCACTTCGTTATCGCCAATATTAGCAATCGTTGTAGCCGTTAGCGTATCCGGGCAAAGTCCTCCGAAGGAGGCAACGAGGCTGAATGTAGTTGTGCTATTAATCGGTTCACTGGTAATACTAATCGGACCACCATTACCAATAATTGGATTACTAATAATCGCAGTTCCATTAAATATTTCGTATTGCACGCCAGCCTCTGAATCAGGAATGGTGAGTGTAAACACCGTGCCTGGACAATGTGGTCCTGCATCCAGTTGATCAAGACTTACCGCTTGAGGCAGAGGACTAAAATTAACAGTAATAGCATCTGTCGCAACGCAGTTATTAGCATCCGTTACGGTAACGCTATAATTATCGGTTGAGCTAATTTGAATAACTGAATTATTTCCAGCGCCATTGGACCATTGAAAGTTTGCACCTGGATTTTCCGCATTCAAAGTCATAATGCTCCCCTCGCAAAGTGAGGTATCGTTACCCAGGTTAACCGTAGGAAGTAAATTGACTATCACTTCCGTAGAGTCGAGCGTTCGACATCCATTCGAATCTGTAACGGTAACTACATATGTCCCAGCTGTATCTACCGTGATCATTTGGCCAGACTCCGCTGTACTCCAGGTATAATCCTGGCCATTCGTGCCAGCGTCCAATTCCAAAGTTTGATCTTCACATATTGACTCGCTTGCCATTAAATCAACTTGAGGAAGCGGGTTGACATCAACTGTAATTTGATCAGAGGAAGTACAGTTATATTCGTCCGTAATATTGATTTCATAAACTGTAGTCGTAGCAGGAGTAACTGCTCGCAGCGAATCTGTATTTCCATCGGTCCATACCCAATTACAATTCAAGCAATTAGAAATAACCGGAGCAATCGTAAAAGTATCCAATGCACAAATAGAGCCATCCGCTGGCAAAATAACATTAGGTAATAAGGGCGGTCTAAGTTTTACAATCCAATCATCTTGTGCCCCATTATTCGCACTAATATCTGTATCATTTCCGGTACTATTTCCTGAAAGTAGATATGCTCCATCTCGGGTTTGAAAACCAATTGTTGCAATATCATCTTGTGTACTTCCATAATGTTGTCCCCAGATAATTGCACCAACATCATCTACTTTAAGCAAGTGAATATCCGAAAGGCCATTCCCTCCGGCAAAATCTCCATCCATAGAATTCCCCTGTGCTAACACCAGATAATTCCCATCACTAGTCGGCTCAATACTTTTCACCTCATCGTCCAAACTTCCTCCCAATGTATTCTGCCAAACCAGCGTACCGCCAGCATCAATCTTAGCTAACCAACCATCGGCTCCTCCATTATTACCGATTACATCCGTATTGTTAGAGCTCGTTTGACCAGCGAGTAAATAGCCGCCATCAGTGGTAAGTAAGACATCGTTTAATTGATCGGCACCTGAACCACCATAATGATTTTGCCACTCAAGCAAACCTCTTGGATTTATTTTAAGAGCTACAAAGTCGTAACCGCCGTAGGATGTCGGGAAAGCGGAAGTGCTATATCCACCTATAAAGTAACCACCATCCGGCGTTTGTTCTATATCTCCGATTTCATCCTGGGCTGTTCCTCCATAACTTTGTTCCCATTCTATAAAGCCATTCGCACTTAACTTAATGACCCAGATATCCTTTGCACCGTAGGAGTTGGTCACATTCCCATCAGGAGAATCCGTTGTACTTCCTAAAACGTACCCTCCTTCCCAGGTATTCTTTATTACCAGACCTTCATCATCTCCGCTCCCGCCATATCCCTGAGACCAGATAATTGTACCTGTTGCATCCAAAGCAATTACCCAAATATCAAGTCCTCCAAGATTAAAGTTGACATCACCATTACTAGAGGCAGAGGATCCACTAACGATATAACCTCCCGAGTTCGTAAGCGCTACACTATAAGCAATATCATCCTGACTTCCGCCATAATTTCTTTGCCATTCAATCATTCCGGAGGCGTTGATTTTTTTCACCCAAAAATCTTTACCGCCAAAATTAGCACTTAAGTCTCCGTCCATTGACTCACTACTACCCACTGCGATATATCCACCATCCGGTGTTGGCTTAAGGTCATTTAACGTTTCCTGCAGAGCGCCCCCATAATTGGCCTCCCATTCTATGATAGGCGGTTCTTCAAACCCTACAATACCTTTTGCGACATAGGTACAATTACCATCATCGACCACTACTGCATATTCTCCACGAGCTAAACTATTGATCGAAGCATTATTCCCTCCCGATATCCAGGTATAATTGTAACTACCACTTCCTCCTGACGCCACTACTGTAGCCGTTCCATTATTCTCTCCGCAGGAAGTATTAGTCGTAAGTACATATGCATAAAGATCATTGATGGATACATCAACACTATCAGTAGTTACACAACCAATCGCATCAGTAACAGATACAGCATATCCTCCAGGGTAATCTACCTGAATTATAGAATTTGTTTCACTGGTATTCCAGCTTATATCCAAACTTGAGTTCCCTGCATCTAAGGTGTGAGGATTCCCAGGGCAAATCGTAACGTCTCCTCCAATATCAACGGTTGGAGGCGTATGTACATTGATGGTAATTTGATCATCTCTTTGACAGCCAACACCATCCGTAAGCGTAACACTATAGGTTATTTGATCATTGGTGGTAACTACACGAATAGAATCGGTCAAACTATTATCATCCGCCCAGGAATAGATACAATCCAGACAATTGGGATCAAATGCACTAATGGTCACTTGCTCTCCTGGACAAATAATGGTATCTCTCAAATCTACATTTACATTACAAAGTGTTTTTACAACCCAGAAATCATTTAGACCTTTGGTAGGATCGGTTTTATCTCCACTAACATTAGAGTTAGAGTGTCCCGCCATGAGGTAGCCTCCATCATTAGTTTGGAATATTTGCTCAAGGGTTTCTTGCTCTGCTCCACCGTAAACTTCATCCCAGATTTTATTCCCATCTGGGTCCAAATACATGATCCAATAATCGTTTTCGCCATTAAGTGTATTATCAGCAAGTGTACCGTCCGTAGAAAAAGTAAAGCCTCCTAATAAATAATGATCCACACTATTTTGGCTAAGGCTATAAACGTTTTCCAAGGCACTACCCCCAAAGGTATGTTGCCAGAGTATGTTTCCTGCGGGATCAATTTTAATGATCCACCAATCCAGATCCGTATTATCTCCAAAACCGGGATCGGTCTTATCGCCATTTATTGCAGAAGCATAAGATCCGCCGGCCAGCATATAATTCCCATCACTTGAAACGATTACCTTATTCACCTCATCATATTGATCACTACCATAGCGATATTCATTCAATTCATCTCCATTTGCATCAATGTGTAACATCCAGTAATCCATTTCTCCTCGCCCTATGCTGTCTACCTCACCGGAAGGATCTGATTCTGTACCTCCAGCAACTAAATAAGAACCATCGGCCTTCTGCACAATATCTGTAAGCCGCTCTCGGAGTAATCCTCCATAGGTACGTTCCCATTCAATATTCCCAAGGTTATCCGTTTTGATGACCCACCAATCCAGAGAGCCACGGGAAGCTTCTGATTTTTCGCCAATAGTATCTGTAGCTGTCCATCCTCCGGAGTATGAATGTCCACCAATCATAAACCCTCCATCAAGCGTTTGAATAACTACATTCATTTGATCAATTGAATCACCACCATAAGTACGATCCCATTGTTTTAAGCCATTCGCATCTAATTTGACAATCCAATAATCCGAATCTCCACGACAGGTATCTGTCTTATCACCATTTGCTCCGGAATAAGATTCTCCTCCCACAAGAAATCCGCCATCAGCGGTTTCAATAACTCCCCAGGCGATATCCTTTCGTTCTCCTCCCAATCGTGTACTCCACTCCTCATTGCCATCAGCATCAATTCTGAGCACCCAATAATCTCCGCGAGCGGTAAAGTTCTCAAACCAAAAGGGAATGGTTAAATCATCACGGGTTAGACTATCTACATTTCCGGTAGGCGTTTCTGTCTCTGTAGAACCAGTCAAAAGAAAACCGGAGTCATTGGTTTGTATTGCAGAATTACAGGCTTCCCAGCCATCTCCACCATATCCTCTGTCCCATTGTAACAATGGCTGCGCCATACCAATTGAGCAGATACTCAAAAAGCAAAGCGTGTTAAGGAAACGGAACCAAAAGCTTAGCCTTTGACTCTTGGTGGTGTTATTCACAGTTATTTGTCTTTATGCTACCAATATCAAACAGATTTGGTAAATCTTGTTTAAGTAAAGTTCCTAAAAAACAGTGTTAAATAAGTAGTCGGTAAAATCCAAGCTAATATCCAAATGGACTAATCAGAGTAATCCAAACGCTATGGTAATGTGTGTGTAAACTAACCGGTTTTGGGTGATTTAATTCAAACGATTTAAATCCGAGTAACAATTGGTTGGGAGGTGTCTCATGTGCTTTTGAAACAGTCTTTATAAATCGATTGTAAAAGTAAAGTTTTTTTAAGAAAGGAACGAATCTCTAACGTCTCTAAATTTACATTAAAGCAAATTAATATATAGACACAAAACATTGACCCTCAAAACCTTAACTCATATACAATCTTTTTATAATTGGTATTTTACCCTTTTTCTGGTAATAAACCAGTTATTATTTTATGTAACTTGCCAACCTGTTCCAAAAGCTGCATTTCGATTTTCAATATTTCTTCATTGGCAATCCCCCCCGCCGGCCTACTATACTGAAAAACATTTGAGGTTATTATGAATAACCCTTTACACCCGTACGAGAAGCCGCCGGAATTCAACGCTGCTCATCATATCTTCGAACACTGTGTTCAGAAGTATAAGTCTTCTGTTGCCATTAGGTTCAACAAAACTTCTATTTCTTATCAGGAATTGAACCATAAAGCTAATCAGCTTGCACATTTTCTTATTCATAAGGGTATTCAAGCAGGAACCCTGATCGCCATAGCAATGGAAAGATCTCCGGAAATGATCATCGCTATCCTCGCTATCCAAAAAGCAGGCTGTGCGTATGTACCTGTAGATCCGAATAGTCCGTCGGAACGTTTACACTTTGTGACAAAGGACACTAAAACGCCTCTAATCTTAAGCCAAAAGAAATTTATCCATTCGCTGAGGTACCTCAATGATCTTGAACTCATCGCAGTTGATGATCTACAAGAGCCCCTCCAAAAGCAATCCACCCAAAATCCTGATCTAGCAGTTCAAAAAAATGACCTTGCTTACTGTATATATACTTCCGGATCTACCGGAAAACCAAAAGGAGTACTGATTGAACACCAAAATCTGATCAACTTGATCCTGGCAGAGCAGCAATTCTTTCAACAGCCGGTTAAACGATTTTTGTTTTCCTACTCTTTCATTTTTGATGGCTCTGTTCTTTTAATCTTCAAAACATTACTCGAAGGAGCTACCCTCGTTATTGCTGAAGATGGAGTCGAAAAAGATATTCAAACTATAGCGACAATAATTCAGCAAGAACAGATCACTCATTTGTTGACCTTTCCTTCTTTATATACCATCCTTTTGGAAAGCGTGGAAGCTAACGTTTTAAAGAGTTTAGAATCTGTAAGTGTGGCCGGAGAAGCATGCCCCGGGGCATTAGTAAAGCTTCATCACAAACAAGTACCATCCGCTCGCTTTTTCAATCAGTATGGACCAACAGAAGCAACCGTTGGAACAACAATTTATGAGGCTAAAAAAGATCACCAAGATACGAAAACACCAATTGGTAAAGCCATCAATGGCGCCAGCGTTTTTCTGCTAGATGATCAACAACAACAGGTTCCAACTGGTACCGCCGGTGAAATTTACATTGGTGGTAAAGGTGTCGCAAGAGCCTATCTGAACAGACCAGAATTAACTAAAGAAAAATTCATTCCCAACCCTTACGGTGAGGGAAGATTATATAAAACTGGCGACTTAGCCCGTGAGTTACCTGATGGAAATTTAGACTTCATCGGAAGAGCTGATTTTCAAATAAAACTCCGGGGCTACCGCATTGAACTAGGTGAAATAGAGGCCGTCCTATTACAACAAACTGAAGTGCGCGAAGCAGTCGTTACACTCTTCGGCGAACAAGCCCACGAACAGCGATTAATCGCGTACCTGGTTCCTTCAAAAGAGCAGCAAATCACTAGTTCTGTACTCCGTAAAAAACTACTGGCACAACTACCAGAATATATGGTGCCTTCGAATTTCATCACACTGGATGAAATGCCGCTGACCAATGGTGGAAAAGTAGATCGTAAGGCTTTACCTGCACCGCTAAATGACCGCCCTGCGCTCGAAACAGCATTCGAAGCTCCCATTTCAGCGATTGAAAAAACCTTAGCAAAAAAATGGTCTAACATTCTGGATATCAACCCAATAGGAAGAAATGACAAATTCTTCGAATTGGGCGGAAACTCCCTACAGGCAGCACGTTTCATTACGGACATCCAAAAGATTCTTAAAGAAAATATTTTCATCACCAGTATTTTTGAGCATCCGACGATTGCCTCTTTTACAGCAATGCTGCAAAAAGAATATCCTAAGGCTATTCAAAATATTACCGGAAATAATTCAGCAAAAAAACAACACCATACACAAGACGAAAAACTCAAGGACAGTGATTTTAATGCTTTCCTAAATCTCGTTCCTCAACATACGCATCCGCAGAATAACAAAACAAAAAATACGCCCGCTATTTTTATCCTTGCGCCACCTCGTTCCGGAACGACTTTACTACGTGTAATGCTCGCCGGACATCCGCAACTATTCGCAGCGAACGAGTTACAATTACTCCATTTTGACAACCTAAAGGAAAGAGCAGATGCCTACACCGGAAAGTTTGCGTTATGGAAAGAAGGAGCCGTTCGCGCGCTTATGCAATTGTTGAATATTTCAACGGAAGATGCGAAATCAATCATCCAGGAAAAAGAATTACAAGCAACCTCTTCCCAGGAGTTTTTTAAATATATCCAGGGTTTACTGGGCGACCGTTTATTGGTTGATAAGTCTCCAAGCTACGCTCTTGATCCAATAGCACTACAACGCGCCGAAAGCATCTTCGAAAATGCTTTGTATATACACTTACACCGGCATCCATATTCAATGATCAAGTCATTCGAAAAAATGCGGATGCATCAGGTGATGTATTTAAATAGTCATGACTATCCTGCTCGACAAACCGGAGAATTAATCTGGCAACAAAGCCATCAAAACATTATCTCTTTCCTCGATAATATTCCGCAGGAACGACAATTCAATTTAGCCTACGAATCTCTAGTTGCTGATCCGCGAACAGCAATGGAACAACTTTGTCAACAATTCAATCTGGAATTCCACGAAGGTTTACTCTCCCCTTATAAAGACATCGATAAAAAAATGACCGATGGCCTTTATAAAGATTCTAAACCAATGGGAGATCCTAAACTACTCCAACACGGAAAAATAAAAGCCAATCTTGCAGATAAATGGAAGGGAGTACTAGAGGATAATTTCTTACACCAACAAACCTGGAAAACAGCGACCGATCTCGGTTATCCATCTATTGATAAAAAAGAAAAAGTACAAGCGCCACAACCAAAAAAACTACAAACCGACCAGCAAGACATCGCAATTATCGGAATGGCAGCTCGCTTTCCCGGCGCTAAGAATCTGGACGAATTCTGGGATAACCTGATCAACAAAAAAGATGTAAGCCGCACCTTCTCAGCAGAAGAATTAAAAGATGCCGGAATCGAAGAATCCTTGATCAAGGACCCTGATTATGTCCCTCGTGGTATGTACCTCGAAAATGCGGATTGCTTCGATGAATCCTTCTTTGGTTACCTCCCCAAAGAAGCAGCGCTGATGGATCCACAGCATCGAATCTTTTTGGAATGCGCTTATAATGCCCTCGAAAATGCAGGACTTGATCCTCAACGTAGTCCGCTAAAAATTGGCGTATTCGGTGGCGTTGCCCGTAACACTTACTTAATTAATAATGTACTGACTCATCCTAATTATTTTAAATCACTGGATGACTTTCAGATTGGTATTACATTAGAAAAAGACTTCCCTGCTACCAGGGTCGCTTATAAACTCAACTTAAAAGGCCCGGCCGTCAATATTCAAACCGCTTGCTCTACCTCAGGTGTTGCAGTGCATTTAGCCTGTCAGAGTATCCTTACCGGAGATTCAGATGTCGTAATCGTAGGTGGAGGCCGTATTCAACCGCCGCTTAGCGCCGGGCATTTACACAAAGAAGGGCATGCCCTTTCTCCGGATGGTTATTGCCGCACTTTTGATGCGGATGCCAACGGAATGGTACGAGGGCATGGCATGGCTTTTCTAGTACTCAAAAAACTAGACCAGGCCATTGCGGATGGTGATCAGATTAAAGCAGTCATTAAAGGCACCGCCATTAATAATGATGGTGATGACAAAGTTGGATTCACTGCACCAAGCGTCAGCGGTCAGTCGCAAGCCATCATGCAGGCATACCAAAAAGCAGGCATAAATCCGGAGAGTCTGTCTTATATTGAGGCGCATGGCACGGGTACCGCTATTGGCGATCCCATCGAGATTGCTGGCTTGAATACCGCATTCTCAGCATTCACAGATAAAAAACAGTTTTGTCATATTGGTTCGGTAAAAGCGAATATTGGTCATCTAGACTCAGGGGCCTGTGTCGCTGGCATCATTAAGACTGTGCTGGCAATGCAACATCGCACCTTACCACCATTAATGCATTTTGAGAAACCAAATCCGCAAATTGATTTTTCGAAAACGCCTTTCCTCATCAATCAGGAGGCGAAACCCTGGGAAAGTAAGGACCATCCGCTTCGTGCAGGTGTAAGTTCTTTTGGTTTAGGAGGCACCAATGCCCATGTTGTTTTAGAGGAGGCGCCAGCCGTCGCCAAAGTAGAAAAACAAAAATCACATGAGCTATTATTGTTCTCAGCGAAATCTGAGCAGGCGCTTGAAAATATAAAAAATCAATATGCTGACTTTCTAAAGTATACTAATCATTCGCTGAGTTCCATCGCTTATACCTTGCAAACCGGCCGCAGGGCTTACCAGCAACGGGCCTTCCTCGTTGCTTCGGATGCCCCTAATGCCGCTCAGGAACTTGCACAGGAAAACAACTTTAAGCTTGTTCACGGCAAAACGAAAAACCAGCACTCAGAAATGGTCTTCATGTTCCCGGGAGGTGGTGCACAACACACCAACATGGGGCTGGACCTTTATCGGACTCAACCTGTTTTTAAAAATGCGGTGGAGGAATGTCTTAACATCCTAAAAGAAGATCATGAACTCGACCTCTTGAGCTTATTGTATCCTCAACTCAATGCAGTCAATGGCTCTATTAAGTCTGTACCGATTACCAATCCTCTACATGGCATCACCCTGCTTTTCGCTATTGAATACGCAACGGCCAAGCTATGGGAATCCTGGGGTATTGTTCCTTCCGAACTGATCGGCCATAGCTTAGGAGAATATACCGCCGCTTGCATCAGTGGAGTCTTCTCCCTACGGGATGCCTTGGCTTTAGTCGCCAAGCGAGGCAAACTATTCTTGACCTTAGAAGAAGGAGGAATGCTAAGTGTTGCTTTACCTGAGGAAGAGGCAAAAGTTTACCTGAAGGAAGGGTTGGACTTTGCAGCAATTAACCGACCAGATAATTGCGTATTCTCTGGCAACAAAAATGCGATTGATCAACTTCATCAGGTATTAGAAGCAAAAGAAGTGCAATCCTCCCGCTTACACATTTCTGTAGCAGCTCATTCCTTAATGATTGAACCTATTCTGGAAGAGTTTGAAGCCTTACTTGAGCAAATAGAATTTGCAGCACCAAAAATACCGATCATTTCAAATGTAAGCGGTAAATTTGCGGATGACAACTATATTCAAACTCCAGCCTATTGGTTAGCTCACCTTCGCCAGACCGTAAGGTTTAGTGATGGTATCGAAACGCTTCTACATTTAAACAACCGCATTTTTCTGGAAGTCGGTCCAGGACAAACTCTCTGTACTTTTGCACGACAGCATCCTGCAAAAACTGCAGACACGCCAATATTGGCATCCCTCCGACATCCAAAAGAAAGAACACACGACTACGCTTTTATTCTAAAAACTATCGGTCAACTATGGTTGAACGGAACAAATATCAACTCGAAAGCATTACATCATAATCACCTTGTCCAAAAAGTATCAATGCCGGGCTATCCTTTCGCTAGGAATCGACATTGGATACGTCCAAAACATACTCAAACTACAGAATCTTACAAGATGACTTCACATTCGGGCAATAATGGAAATGAAGCACCAAAAACTACTAGAAAATCGCTAGTGCTTCGCGACATCAAAGACATCTTCCACCAATTAAGTGGTATGGAAGTTTCACAGATGAACGATCAGGCTACATTCCTTGAAATGGGCTTTGACAGCCTTTTCTTAACGCAGGCAGTTGCAAAAATCAAAAAACTACATCCGGTAAATATTAATTTCCGTCAGCTTTTTGAGGAAGCACCAAACTTTACAGCGCTTACCGATTATATTGAATCTCAACTGCCAGAGGATAGCTATCAGGAGGAACTACAACAGCTTAACAAAATGGAGAACACTACTCCACTTATTCCTCCTTCGGAACAAGCAATAACTACGACTAAGGTAAATTACCACCTTCCAACCGAACAGCAATACAAGCCTGTCCCTGCTGATGGCTCTATGCAGAGTATCATCCAACAGCAGTTGCAGCTTATGCAGCAACAACTTGCATTGCTTGGCGGCCAAAATACTATTGTACAGGTTCCTACACCTCCTCCTTCAGAGAAAAAAAAAGCAGTTCAACCAACACCAAAAATAAATGGAAGTAATGGACTTGCTAAACCTGTAGAAACACCCGCTCCGCAAAAAGCTGAAGCAACTAAAAATGGTACCCCCTCTAAAGCGGCTGCACATGGTCCCTGGAAACCGATCAGCAAAAAAAATGATCGTGGATTAACGGATCAACAAGAGCGTTATCTCAAGGATTTAATTCAACGCTATACAGAACGTACCAAAGGGTCTCAGCAACTTACTCAAGATCAAAGAAAACATCTGGCTGATCCTCGTTCGATCACTGGTTTTAATCGCCTTTGGAAAGATATGGTTTACCAAATTGCTGTAGATCGATCAAAAGGTTCCAAACTTTGGGATGTAGATGGTAACGAATACATCGATTACCGGAATGCATTTGGAATAAGCCTCTTTGGCCATACACCTGATTTTGTACAGGAGGCCATCAAAGCTCAAGTAGATATGGGCTTTGAGTTGGGCGTATTGACACCACTAGCTAAAAAGGTCGCTGACCTGCTTTGTGAATTAAGCGGATGCGAAAGAGCAACTTTCGTAAACACGGGTTCCGAAGCATTAGTTGCCGCAGTACGTGCTGCACGTACAGTGACCATGAAAGATAAGGTCATTGTCTTTACTGGTGATTACCATGGTATCGCTGATGAGATGTTGGTGCGTGCCGTAAAAATGAATGGTCGAACGAAAGCTATGCCGGTAGCGCCGGGTATCCCGACTACTGCTGTTCAGAATATTATCGTCCTTGATTATGATGATCCAAAAGTCTTGGAAAGAATTAAGGCGCATGTTCATGAGGTTGCAGCCGTACTTATCGAACCCGTTCAACCTAATAATCCGGCAAGGCAACCAAAAGAATTATTTCATCAGATTCGTAAACTTACAGCAGAGCATGATGTAGCCATGATCTTTGATGAAATGATCACCGGATTCCGCGTAGCGCCAAGAGGTGCTCAGGAATGGTATGATGTTCAGCCAGACTTAATTGCTTATGGCAAAATTATCTCTGGAGGACTTCCAATGGCTGCAGTAGCTGGTAAAGCGAAATTCATGGATGCTTTCGATGGTGGACAATGGTCATTCGGAGATGATAGTTATCCGGAAGTTGGCGTGACCTTTTTTGGAGGGACCTTCGTTAAACATCCATTAAGTCTGGCTTCTGCCTATGCCGCTTTGAGTGAAATCAAAAAACGCGGGCCAAAAATATACGAAGAACTAAATGCCAAGACTGCCCGCTTTGCGAAAAAACTAGGAGATTTATTTTTACAAACTAAAGTACCTCTACGGGTACATTCAACTGCATCTGTTGTTTCTATTCAATCAACAGAAGAGAATCCACTTTCGAAATTATTATTTTTCTATTTACGACTCAAGGGGATTCACATTACTGAGAAAGCCGCTTTAGTTTCTTTAGCCCATACCGAAGAAGATTTGCAACATACCCTCGACATGTTTGAGGAAAGCATTAAAGAAATGCAGACGGCGGGATTTTTTAAAATAACCGTTGCGGAGGTTGACGATCAGAACAGGATTATAATTCCATCTTCTCATCAAACCCTCCCGGCTTCCGTAACGCCGCCGGCTGTACAAAAAACGATTCCATTAACTGATGGACAAAAAGAAATATGGGTAGAGCAACAACTTGGAGAAAGTGCCGCAGCTGCTTATAACTTAGGTTCAGAATTTCGATTCAAAGGATCATTTAAAGTTGAGCAACTCGAAAAAGCTTTCGAACAACTTATTATTCGACACGAAGCATTACGGGCTGACTTTAGTGCTTCCGAAACTGTTCAGCAAATTCTAAGTCACCGTGAGGTGTCTTTTGCCGTAGCAGATATTTCGGAGCTATCAGCGGAAGATCAACAACTTCAACTTGAAAGCATGCGCTTTAACGAAGGTGAAATTCCTTTCGATATCTTCAACGAAACGCCTTTCCGGGCAACTCTGGTAAAGACGAGTGAAACGGAGCATTACTTCTTTTTCACAGTTCATCATATCATCGCAGATGGTTGGTCTATGGGAGTTCTGATGAATGACCTTGCTAAGCTTTTCACGGCGACCAGTACCGGAGTGGAGGTAGACCTGCCGGAGGCCAAGCAAATCAGCGAATTCGTAGAAGAACAAGCGAATAATAAAAATTCTCAAGAGCTAAAAGCCGCAGAAGCTTACTGGCTTGAACAGTTCGAATCCGGTATTCCTCAATTAGAGTTTCCGACCGACCGAACAAGGCCTGCGAGTAAAACCTACAATTCGGAACTTATCAAAAACACAATTGATCCGAATCTGTTCACTCAACTACGGCAAGTAGCTACTCAGGAAAAAACAACTTTCTTTAACCTGATTTATACTGCGTTTCAGACCTTCATCCATCGTCTGTCAAATCAGGAAGATTTTGTATTAGGTATCACCTCTGCAGCTCAGGCGATGAGCGATAATCCGCATATGGTAACACACGGTGTAAACCTTTTACCAATTCGCTTGCAAACAAACCCAGAAGCAAGTTTCGCAGATACCTTATACCAAACCAAGAATAAAGTACTCGATGCTTTCGAACATCAGTCACTCGCTTTTGGTTCGCTTGTAAAAAAACTAAAAGTACCTCGTGACCCAAGTCGAACGCCGATCATTTCTATCCTTTTCAATATGGATTCTCCGATTGAAGCATTGCAATTTGGAAACCTTGAAGTAGAAATGCATCCCGTGCAAAGACACTATGAAACATTCGACATTTTCATTAATGTCAAACCAACGAAAGATAGTGTCCTCATCGAGTGGATTTATAATACGGATTTGTTTGATGCTATTACTATCGAAAGACGCTTGGCAGAATTCGAAACATTATTACAAAGCATCGCCCAAAATCCAAAGGCGGCAGTTCATCAATTGAATTTATTACCGGACACCGAGCGACAACTCTTAATAAATACATGGAACGAAACGACAGTCAAACGACCTGAACGTGTCATCCACCAATATCTTGAAGAACAAGCGGTCACTACACCAAATGCAATTGCGATCGCTGATGCGAATCGCCAGATGACCTATCATGATTTAAACCAACGTGCAAATCAGGTAGCACATTATTTTGTTGCACAGGGTGTTCATACTGGAAACTTCGTAGGGGTTTGTTTTGATCGGACTGTAGATATGATCGTTGCGCTTTTAGCTTGTATGAAAGTCGGTGCTATCTATGTACCACTTGATCCGGTGAATCCAACGGATCGGCTAAAAACTATTGTAGAGGATGCGCAAGCAGACTTCCTAATTACGGAAGAACGCTTAATCGAAGCTTTACCAAGTGATTTCCCGAATGTCATTTGCATGGATCGGGATGAAGCGAAAATCAGAGGTTGTTCCACTAGTAACCTGTTCAAGAAAATCCGTACTGACCACTTAGTGTATGTCAATTACACTTCAGGTTCAACGGGTAAGCCAAAAGGAGTACTTATCCCACATTATGCAGTGGTTGATCATCATTTGGCAATTATAAATGCATTAGGCCTAAGTGAGCAGGATAAAATATTTAGTGTTGCGAGTATAGCCTTTGACCCATCAGTTCAGGACTTCTTCTTACCATTGATGATCGGTGCTCAGGTTTATATCGCGAGCAATGAAGAAAAAGTCGATGGTTTTAAATTAAAAGAGGCTTTAACTCGGGTAAAACCTACGCTGATGCAGGCTACGCCGTCGACCTGGCGGATGCTCCTACTTGCCAACTGGGAAGGTAACACCGACCTGACTATCTTATGCGGAGGCGAAGGCCTTTCTAAAGATCTTTCTAATAAACTGATCCCTCTGAGTAATCGACTTTATAATATTTATGGCCCGACGGAAACGACTATTTGGTCAACGCTACAATTATTAGAAGGTGATCGTTCTAAGACAAAATTAGAAACCACTTACGAGCCCATTGGACGCCCATTAGAAAATGTGCAAATCTATTTACTTGACAAAAAGCAAAATCCTGTACCAATAGGTGCAGCTGGTGAAATATATGTCGGAGGTATTGGCGTCGCTCCAAAAGGTTATTTCAAACGAGAGGCACTCAACGCTGAAAAGTTTATCCAAAATCCTTTCGCCGGTACGCCGGGTGAACGACTATACCGAACCGGAGATGTCGCCAGATACTTATCAGATGGCAAACTGGAATATTTAAATCGCGCCGATACTCAGGTTAAGATCAGAGGTTACCGAATTGAACTCGGAGAGATTGAATCTGCCATTGACCAACTTGAGGCTATTCGTGAAAATGTAGTGATTATCCGTGAAGATCAACCGGATAATAAACGACTCGTTGCCTACTGTATTCCGCAGCCAGGTGTGAGCTTGGATAGTGACGCTCTAAAGAAAGCACTTAAGGCAAAGCTGCCAGACTATATGGTACCGGTTGCATTTGTTGCTATGGAGAAATTCCCGCTAACTGCTACTATGAAGATTAATCGCAGTCAGCTACCACTTCCTGAAGCGGAATCATTATCTAAAAAACAAGAACGAATTGCTCCTGAATCAAAGAATGAAAAACTATTGCATGAACTATGGTCTGAGTTATTAGGCATTAGTAAAATCAGCATTGATGAGGATTTCTTTGAGCTTGGAGGTCATTCTCTAATCGCAGTCAATATGATTGCTCAAGTTGAAAAACTTACCGGGAAGAAAATACCGCTTGCCAGCTTACTTGAAAATTCAACCATTCAGAAACTTGCACATTTCCTGTCTGACGAAAAGAAAATTGAAGCTTCAAATAATTCCTCTTTGGTCCCAATAAAACCAGAAGGTACACAACCGCCATTATACTTGGTTCATGGTGCGGGGCTACATGTTTTAATGTTCCAGACATTAGCAGCAAACATGGATGATGATCAGCCACTATACGCTTTGCAAGCAAGAGGATTAAATGGAGAAGCAGAGCCTTTCTCTCGCCTCGAAGATATAGCCGCACATTATCTGATGGAGATTGAAGAACAAAACCCAAATGGTCCTTACCGACTTGCCGGTTATTCGTTTGGAGGTTTAATTGCTTTTGAGATGGCAAAACAATTAAAAGCAAAAGGAAAAGAGGTGGAGATGCTGGCCATGTTTGACACGATTGTAAGATCTGCGATCACCGGACAGCCAGAAAAAGAAAATTACTTCAATCGCTTATCAACCTTAGGCAAAAAGGTAGCCTGGAATATTTCCATTCTCGCTAAAGATCCGATCCCAAATTTAAAGTATAAATCACATGTACTTAAACGGCGCTACCAACGCTGGGTCGGACAAACCAACGGTGGAAACTTAAAAGAGGCGGATGCTATTTATGGTGGCAAAGTTGATCAGGCAAATAAAGAAGCCTTCGAAAATTATACGATCACACCATACGATGGAAAGATTCACCTCTTCCGTGCAAAATCAAAAAGGTTTTATGTAGATGATTTCAAGTACTTAGGTTGGGCCCCTTATGCAAAAGATGGTGTGGAGATCTATGATGTCCCGGGTGATCATCTCACATTATTTGATCCTCCTCACGGTCCTGAGTTTGCGAGAATTTTACAACAATCACTTAATCATGTTAAAACAATGGTCAAATAAAAATTAACCGACTTGATCTACCCCTTACGAAAATGGCTCGCTCCTAAGCCAGCCCCCGAACATTCTTTAGAATGGCAAAATCCTGTAAAGACTGATTTCGCCCTGACTTTTGGTACCCATATATGGCGTATCCCATGGCAAAAACTAGACCCGGGCTACTTTCTTCATTTGTTAGATGACCAGGAATTAAAAAAAGCAGGGAAGTATCGGAACCCCGAAGATCAAAAAAGAGCCATTATTGGACGGGGTGTAGTAAAAGAATTGTCCGCCAGCTATTTGAAAACCAGTCATAAAAACTTAAATTGCAGTACAAATAAGTTTGGAAAACCTTTTCTTGCCAAACACCATAATCACCTACAGTTTAACATCTCCCATTCGGCAGAAACAATTCTGCTTGTTTTTGGATTCTCGCCCCTCCAAATTGGTATTGATATCGAAAAAATTAAACTCGACTTTGATTATTTAGATATCGCTGACCAATATTTTTCTGATAGTGAAAAGGATAGTTTGCAATGCGAAAATCCAAGTAAGCAGTTTTTTAAGATATGGACTCGAAAAGAAGCAATTATGAAAGCCTTAGGAAAAGGGCTGACAGATGAATTATTTACTATTGATGTCCTTGACGATACTGTGGATTACTTCATCAAATATAATCTGCGCACCTTTGAATTGAATGAAGAAATGATTTTTAGCTTAGCTACTCCTTCCAAGCTTGAGCAAATCAAATGTTTCGATTACGAACTATTGAAATAACTACTACCCTCTACTTATTGTATTACCATAACTTAGAATCTTACAAGGAAGCCAATTGGCTTCTGGCAAAACTTATAAACTAACATGAACTCCAGGACTCGAATCACTTTTTTGACCCTTGGCTTATTATTAATGAGCCTATTTGCATTTTCACAACCTGCTGGTTTTATTGATCAGGAGTTTGTGGGGCCTTTCGAACAAGCCGTAGGTTTAACATTCGATGATAATGGTCGTATGTATGTCTTCGAAAAAGGCGGTAAAGTCTGGATCGTTGAAAATGGACAAACCCAATCTACTCCACTATTAGATATCAGCGATGAAGTGGGTAATTGGCGAGACTTTGGTATGCTCGGTTTTGCATTGGATCCTAACTTCCTGTCCAATGGATATTTCTATTGCCTTTATATCGTTGACCGGCATCACTTACTTAATTTTGGTACCGCAAACTATAATCCCAATACGGATGAATACTTTGATGCTACCATTGGAAGAATCACTCAATTCCAGGCAGATATCAATACAAATTTCACGACGCTCGTTCCAAACAGCCGTAATGTCCTACTTGGAGAAACCATAACCAATGACGGTTTCCCTAACTTGCATCAATCGCATGGTACTGGCTCCTTAATCTTCGGAACAGATGGTACGCTACTTGCGAGTTTCGGTGATGGCGCATCATACAGTTCAGTAGATCAGGGATCAGCAAGCGAAACTTACTGGCAACAGGCAATTGATGATGGCATCATAACTTCTGCTCAAAATATTGGCGCCTACCGATCCCAAAAATTAGATAACCTTGCTGGTAAATTAATCCGTATTGATCCAATGACTGGCGATGGTATCCCTTCTAATCCTTTCTTCCAATCCGGTAATCCAAGCTCTGCTCAATCCAAAATATTTGCGAGAGGTCTGCGTAATCCTTGTCGGATGACTATGATGCCAGAAACAGGTAGCCATGATCCTGCTGATGCAGACCCTGGTGTTATTTATATTGGTGATGTAGGTTGGGGGACCAGGGAAGAAATCAACGTCGTTGATGGTCCAGGACTTAACTTCGGTTGGCCAAAGTACGAAGGAATGACGCATCAACCTGGCTATAATAATAATGATCATGCTCCTGCTACGCACGAACTCGCAAAAGTAGACTGGCGCTCTAACACCGCTCGTGGTTATGTCAACGGATCAATTGTAAACGTTGGTTCGGCCTCCTTCTCCGGTCCTAACTTTACAGGTAACTGTTCGATCGGAGGTGTTTGGTATAATGGGGATGATTTTCCGGCAGAATGGAGTGGCACTTATTTTCATGCAGATTATGGTGGAGACTGGATCAAAAATTTCCGCTTTGATGAAAATAACAATCCTATAGAAGTACGGAATTTCTTAAGTGGCGCCAATGGTGTAGTCTTTGTTGCAACAAGCTCTTTCGATGGAGGCATTTATTATATTGCCGGAGCTTCAGGTGGAAATCCACAGGTTAATAACTCTGTCCGAAAGATTTCATTTACAGGAGGAAATCTTCCTCCATTTGCATTAGCAAGTTCTAATAATCAATATGGCACTAGTCCCTTAACCATTGATTTCAAAGGAGATTTATCTTACGATCCTAATAATGACGCAATTTCTTTTAACTGGAATTTTGGAGATGGGAATACAAGTACAGAAGCAAATCCAACACATACTTTTAGTGCTGGAGGTAGTCAGCCAACAGCCTTTACCGTAACGCTTACTGTCTCCGACGGGGAACTTTCTGACCAGGAAACTATTATTATTTCGCTGAATAATACACCGCCTCAGATCAACTCCACCAGCATAGACAATGTAAATACTTTTAGTCATATTAATTCAACGGTACTTAACTTAAACGCTTCAGTCTCCGATGCAGAGCACAGTAACAGTCAATTGACTTATGAATGGTTTACTGAACTCCATCACAATAATCATTTTCACTCAGAAGCAGCGGACAATAATCAATCTACCTCAACTAACCTTTCTCCTGTCGGTTGTGATGGTGCGACATATTTCTACAGAATCATTTTGCGTGTGACCGATCCTGCGGGATTATTCTCAGAGTATAAAAAAGATATTTATCCTGATTGTGGTGGCCAGAGTCAAAACATTACTATGGCAGATATCGCCGATAAGTTTATCGGTTCTGAAGATTTTACCGTTTCCGCTTCAGCTTCTTCAGGGCTTCCGGTAATTTTCCATATCCTGAGTGGCCCGGCTACAGTCTCTGGCAATATAGTAACCCTTTCAGGGGTACCAGGAGTTGTAACCGTCAGAGCAATCCAAAGCGGGAATGAGCAGTATGCTCCGGCTATACCTCAGGAACGTACTTTTATCGTTCAGGTACCTTGTACCGTTCCGCAAAGTGAATGGTCTTTAAGTTTTGTAGACAGCGAAGAGTCTAACGCACCTAATGGAGAAGGGCCGGCAACTTTTGCTTTTGATGGAGATCCTAACTCAATATGGCATACGGAGTGGGTTAACTCAGCCCCAACTCACCCACATGAAATCCAAATCGATCTTGGATCTACCCAAGCTATCTCCGGATTCAAATATTTACCAAGACAAGATGCTTCCTTGAACGGGACCATCCGGGACTACGAATTTTATACCAGTACAAATGGCTCCTCTTGGGGAAGCCCGAAAGCATCCGGAACCTTTGCAGCCAATAGTGATGAAAAGATTATCAGCTTTGATGTTGCTCAGGGGCGATACATTCGTTTAGTTGCATTATCTGAAGTCAATGGTAATCCATGGACTTCTGCAGCAGAAATTAATATCATTACTGAATGCGAAACTCCTCCTGCAAACCAGACAATTAACTTCGCGAATATCCCGGACAAGCTTACTACTGATGCTCCATTTTCTATAAGTGCGAGTGCAACTTCAGGGCTTCCTGTAAGTTTTTCTTTGATCTCCGGACCTGCAACATTAAATGGAAACACTGTTACGCTTAATGGCCTGGCTGGCGTAGTGGTCATCGAAGCTAATCAATTTGGAAACGAAGATTACAACCCTGCACCTACAGTAACTCAAAGCTTTTTAGTTGGAGATCCAAATGCAGGTGGCCTGACCGGAAATTATTATAATAATGCTGATTTTACAAATCCGGCTTTCATCCGAATTGATCCTACCATTGATTTCAACTGGGGGACTGGATCGCCGGATCCGTCAATGGATGCAAATACCTTTTCTATTGTTTGGGAAGGTGGAATATTACCTTTGTATAGCGAAACTTATACTTTTACGACAACGACTGATGACGGGGTTCGCCTGTGGGTTGATGATCAGTTAATTATTGATCAATGGATATTGCAGGCACCAACTGCGCATACCGGTAGTATTGCATTAACCGGGGGGCAGCAAGTGTCTATTAGAATGGAATTCTACGAAAACCAGGGGGGAGCTGTAGCGGAACTAAGATGGTCTAGCAATAGTCAGAGTTTTGAGATCGTTCCGGAAAGTTTATTATTCCCTCAGTTTTCAACACCGGATACCGACCCTCCTACCGTTGCACTTAGTACTACTTCAACCAATGTTAATGGGCCATTCACGGTTAACGTCAGTTTTAACGAGCCGGTTACAGGTTTAACATTAAACGACTTTAATGTAAGTAATGCATCCTTACTTGGATTTAGTGGCAGTGGACAAAACTATTCTTTTACGGTTAATCCGCAAAACGATGGTCAGGTTACGGTTCAATTACCTGCGAATAGAGCACAAGATGCAGCAGGTAATAATAACCTCGCTTCAAATACTTTAAACGTAAACTATACCGAACCTAATACCGATACGACACCACCAACAGCGGCGATCACCACAGCGACAAGTGAAGTAGATGGGCCTTTTGAAATTAGTATTGAATTTAGTGAATCCATCAATGGTCTTAGCATTAATGATTTCCAAATAACTAACGGATCATTAATGAATGACTTAAGTAATGTAGGCCTGACTTATTATGTAACGGTTGATCCGAGTACGCCCGGAGTTGTAACGATTAATCTCCCAGCGAATAGTGTTCAGGATGACGCAGGCAATGGGAATACTGTTTCTAATACCTTATCTGTTAATTATTCGGATGGTAACCCTCCTGGGGATTGTACTACTCCGGATAATATTGCTTTAAATAAAACTACTAACCAATCCTCAGAATATAATGGTGGAGGAGCCGGCTCGGAGTTGGCGGTCGATGGCAACACCAGCGGTAATTGGTGGGTAGACTTTTCAGTATCGAGTACCAGTTGGGGTTCTAATCCTTGGTGGGAAGTTGATCTGGGTAGTGTATCAGAGATTCAATCTATCCGAATTTATAATCGTACGGACTGTTGTCAGGATTTTTTATCCGGATATTACATTTTAGTCAGCGACCAGCCTTTCAACACCAATAACTTAAGTAATCTTTTAAATCAATCTGGAGTTCAGAGTTACTTCCAGGAAGATATTGCAGCGTCCCCTTCTGAAATCAACCTGAACACCAATGGGCGTTATGTTAGGATTCAAAAACTAGGTAGTGGTTTTATGGCGCTTGCGGAAGTTGAAATTATAGGTTGTGAAGACAGTAGCAACCCTCCGCCTCCGGACACCACCCCACCAAGCGTAAGCCTAAGTTCAAATAGCGCGAATGTAAGTACATCTTTTACCGTAGCAGTTGACTTCAGCGAAAATGTAAGTGGATTAACTAGTGGTGACTTCAACATCAGTAATGGTAGTGCTGCTTCTTTATCCGGATCTGGCGATGCTTATAGTCTAACGGTAGTACCTGATATTGAGGGAACCGTAAGCATTCAACTGCCCGCTAATCGTGCAAACGATGCCGCAGGAAATGGCAATACCATATCAAACCAACTAGAGGTTAACTATACCCCTCCAGGCAATGGGGATTGTACCAATCCTACTAATGTCGCATTGAATAAACCAACTAAGCACTCTATCGATTACAATGGTGGAGGAGCTGGTTCAGAGTTGGCAGTTGATGGTAATACCAGTGGTAATTGGTGGGTAGACTTTTCGGTATCTAGTACCAGCTGGAGTGCACAACCGTATTGGGAGATTGACCTCGAAGCTTCTCATAATTTAGAATACCTCAACATTTATAATCGAACAGATTGCTGTCAGGATTTCTTATCCAATTATTATATTTTAGTTTCTGAATCCCCATTTGAATCAGACAACCTGAATACCGTGCTGGATCAACCAGGAGTAGTTGCATATTTACAAACAGAAATCGCCGGTAGTCCGACTGCAATTAACTTAGGTGGTACTGGACGATATATTCGAATTCAATCACAAGGAAATGGATTTATTGCATTAGCCGAAGTAGAGATTTTTGGATGTATTGGCGGAGATCCTAGTGATACTGATCCTCCTACGGTAAGTTTGTCTTCATCTGTTACGACCACCGATGGCAACTTTGGTGTAAATGTAAACTTTAGTGAATCTGTGATCGGGCTTACCAACAGTGATTTTCAGGTAACTAACGGGACGGCCACCGGCCTCAACGGAAGTGGAAATACTTACGCCCTGATCATCGTTCCAAATCAAGCTGGAAATGTCGCAGTCAGACTTCCTGCAAACCGAGTAACGGATCAAGCAGGTAATCCTAATACTGCATCTAATATCATCAATGTTACTTACGATCCACCTCCGACGCCAACGATAACGATCACCTCGCCGAGTAATGGTAGTGTAATCTCAGACTCCGAAGTAACGATCAGTTTTCAAGCTTCTGGAGACTTAGCCAGCTATGATGCTAATCATTTACTTTTGACACTTGATAATAATCCTCCGATTGACGTTCATGATATCAGTACTGGAGGTACTTATACTTTTACTAATTTATCTATAGGTAGTCATACAGTTGTCGCGCAGTTAGCGGATGGATTCCATACTCCACTTGACTTCCCGGAAGCGGAAGATCAGGTAAGCTTTACAGTAATTGATAATAATGTAGGCAACTGTACAGTCCTCGAAAATCTTGCACTAAACGGTACAGCTTCACAATCCAGTGTATATAGCGGCGGCGGAGCCGGAGCAGCATTAGCCATTGATGGCAATACTAGTGGTAATTGGTACCTTGATTTTTCAGTATCCAGTACTAGCTGGGAAGTACAACCCTGGTGGGAAGTTGACTTGGGAGCAGTGTACAATATCGAAGATATACGCGTTTGGAATCGTACGGATTGTTGTACGGACTTCTTAAACAATTACTATGTTTTAATTTCGGATGAGCCGTTTGTTGATGGCGATCTTACCGCAATACTTTCACAGGCCGGAGTGGCAAATTACCATGAGACGACTATTGCAGGTACGCCAAGTACAGTTGCAATTGGAAGTACGGGGCGCTATGTCAGGGTAATGAGCAATGGTGCTGGATTTATGGCCTTAGCAGAGTTAGAAGTCATGGGTTGTCCGCTTAGCGGAAGTCCGCAACCGCTTATCTCGCAGAGTGCTGATGCCAATATAGCATTAGAAGCAACCTTATATCCGAATCCGGCAAACGAACATATTGTAATTAAGTATGACACCAAAAAAGAAGGTAAGCTTCGATACATTATCGCTAATAATTTGGGGGTTATTTATAAAGAAGCGCATTTAAATGTAGAAATTGGGGAAGGAAAAATAATTGTTCCGGTAAAACAATGGCCAGCCGCTACTTATAATGTATATTTACAACTAGAAGGATATCGGTTTATGACCATACCTTTCGTCCGAATTCGAGATTAACATCCCAAATCCCTCCCCCATAGCAAGCGGTTAAAATCAAAACGATGATTCTAACCGCTTGTTTGATTTTACATACTTTTATTTTAGTACGTTTATTACACAATGAGAATCTTCCTACTTGTTTGTTTACTGTTGTGGGTAACACCCTATTTGTTTAGTCAAAATGCCCGAGAACGATCCGTTGAATTAAGCGCAACTGTTCAAGAAAGTCCACCCCAAATACAATTGAATTGGCCCTCGGATCCAAATGCGACCTTTTACAAGGTCTACCGTAAGAATATTAATGATGATTCCTGGGGACTACCGATCGCTGACCTCCCTGGCTCCGCGACTACTTACATCGATACTAACGTCTCGATTGGTCAGGCCTATGAATATGGCTTCTTCAAAAAAGAATTCGACTTAGTCCAGGATACCTTTTGCGTTCCTCCCGGAACAAATCTAAAGTTTGCAATCTCGGATATGTATGGGATAGGCCTGTGTTGTAATTTCAACTTTGGCTTTTATCGTATCTCAGCCTGTGATCAAGTAATTGCAGAAGGTTCTGATTTTGGTTGGTATAATGAGGAATACTTTCAGGTCTGCGATAATGGCCAATCCTGTACCGAAGTCGTTATTACGATTGCACCTGATATTTTTCCTAATAGTACTTCCTGGGTCTTGTCTAATGATCAGACATCTGAAGTCATTGGGTCCTCCGGACCGGCTGGGACTTTTATTGATGAACGTCCAAAGTATGGATTCATCTATGCCGGTATTAAAGCGCCGGCACTGGAGACACCAGGCAAAATTTTATTAATGATCGACGATGAATACTTAGCTCCATTATCTAATGAAATCGAAACCCTAAAACAAGATCTCATTGCTGAAGGATGGATAGTACTCATTCGTTATACCAATAAAAACACTACTGTAAATGCAGTAAAATCTCAAATACTAGAAGTATATCAGTCCCATCCGGATCTACGCAGCTTATTTTTAATTGGCCATATTCCGGTACCTTACTCTGGAAATATTTACCCGGACACCCATAGCGAAAACCATCAGGGCGCATGGTCAGCCGATACTTATTATGGTGAATTAGACGGAAACTGGACAGACCAAAGTGTGGACATTACCACAGCTTTCTTTCCTCGTAATCATAATATCCCAGGTGATGGAAAATTCGATCAGGATAGTATCCCAACTGGTAAAATGGAATTGGAGGTAGGAAGGATTGACTTCTTTGACATGAGTTTTTTTCAAGCAAATGAAATCGAATTAACCCGCAGATACCTCAACAAAAACCACCTCTGGCGGTCTGGTAAAATTGATGTGAAACGTCGAGCCTTGGTAGATGATAATTTTAACGCTCAGTTTGCCGCTCCGGCAGCTAGTGCCTGGCGTAACTTCGCTCCAATGTTTGGAAGCGAAAACATCCATGAGTTGGATTATTTTGAAACCATGCGAGACGAGTCCTACCTTTGGTCCTATGGTTGTGGAAGTGGAACCCATATCAGTGTTGATGGTGTAGGCACTACACAGGATTTTGCAAATGATAGTTTGCTTACCGTTTTTACCATGCAATTCGGCAGTCAGTTTGGAGACTGGGATAATGATAATAATTTTTTAAAAGCACCTTTAGCTTCCGGCCTGACGCTGACTAATGTTTGGGCTGGTAATCCGCCGTATAATTTTCACCATATGGCTTTAGGACATACCATTGGTTACAGCGTCAGAGCTACTCAAAACACGAACGGAGTTTATCATCCCGGGCCTCAACTCGTCCATACTGCACTATTAGGAGATCCAACCCTACGCATGCATATTGTAAAACCTCCTCTTAGCTTCGAACCAGAACAGCGATTTAATTCGGAGATAAAATTTCATTATAGTCCTTCACCTGACCCTGAAGTCATGGGTTATTATATTTATAGAAGTACGAACCCGGATGGAGGTTTTGAACGGATAAGCCCTCAACTTCTGACCGACCCAAGTACCTTTACTGATATACCACCTTATAATGGACAGTTTTATTATATGCTTAGAGCCATTAAGTTAGAACAATCCGCCAGCGGAACTTATTATAATCTTAGTCCTGGCATAATTAAACTAACTGATTTCTTTGTGAGTACAGCGGAAAGGCCAATAGAACAATCATTGAAAATTTTTCCGAATCCCACGAGTGACCATTTAATGCTCCAGTTGGATCAGCGCTACCCGATGGATATCGGGGATGATCTGCGAATAGAAATCATAAATACCAATGGCCAAATTCAAAAGTCTTTCAACCATCTTCATGACAATCAGATGCTAGACTTACAAGGCCTAGCTAATGGTGTTTACTTTTTGAACATTTACTCTAAAAAAGGGAGGGTTTGGACGAAGCGTTTTGTAAAATTATCGAACTAAAGCTTAATTGTCTTTTATTTCATAAAATTCAATTCATTTGCAACAGCGCGACTTCATAAAAGATCAGATTGAACAGGCAGGCCGAGTGGTCAGTAATGTATTGGCCAGAGCGATTGGTATTGGACCGGTGCCGGATATTAATATTGTTATTATCCATGCACAAAAACAATTCAAAGAAGAGTTAGATATTGATCTGGATTTACTCTTAAAGCTTAAACCTGAAGAGATACCTGAATACCTGGAAAGCAAACAGTTCCCGATTGAGCAGTATGAAAAATTAGCGGAATATTTTGCGGAGATAGGGACACGATTTCACGGCTTGGAAGACTCTATTGCATCAAAATACCTAAAGACTGCACTAACTATTATGGAACGTGTCGATGATTTTACTCAGGTATTCTCCATGGAGAAGTTAGCAAAGAAAAACCGCATAAAAGAGCTATTGGAAATTTAATCCTAATTTAATTACAGCCTAAGTCCGTTTGAGAAAAAGGATCATTATTCGGGAAGCAATTACCAGAAAGCACCGCTTCGGGAACATAGCGCTCAAGATTAGGATCGCGTAAAGCATTTCTTAAGAAAGTCAATAAATCCTCTTTTTCAAGTTCCGTAAGATTCAAAGGTTTGAAATTCGCAGAAATTTGTTCCACCGGCACATCAAAGTTCTCTGGTGTTGCCTCATTAAAATACTCCACGACCTCTTCGAGTGTTTCTTTACTAGAGCCATGAAAATAAAATGGCGCATCCCCCAGATTATACAATTGAGGCACTTTGAACTTATACATATCTTCAGCTTTCCCGGTAAAACCACCCCTTCCGAGGTTACGACTATCTTCCCGATCTGTATTGATCGCTCCGGTTTTGTACAGGTCATCTACTCCGATTGCATAAAAATTATCATCATTAAGTGAAGTCCCCCGATGACAGGATGAACAGTTAGCTTTGTCAAAGAATAGGACAGCTCCTCTCTTTTCTTGTTCCGTCATCGCATATTTATCCCCACGTAACCAGTCCTGAAAAGGCGCCTGATTTGCGAGTAGAGTTCTTAGATAAGCCGAAATTGCAAAGCTGGCAGCAAGCGGACTATAGCGTTCCTCCTCCGGCATATCTCCGAATGCGGCATCGAACATTGAAGTATACCCAAGATCATCCAACACCGTTTTGTTAATCACCATACGGTGCAGTGCCAGTCCTTCAATATTTTGCCCTTCCAGCCCTCGAAGTCCGAGATGGTTTATTTCGGATCCATCTTCTTCATTCCAATACGCTTCTGTTTCTTCATTTAAAAACTCGCTTCCGAAGCGGCCGTTCCAACTCGTATTTTTAACAAATCCTACATTCAAAACACTCAAGGGACGAAGGCCTTGTACATCTGGTTCGTCCTCCTCATAATTCCCGTCCATAAATCGTCCTTCGCCATTATCCCCAAAGCCTACTCCTCCATCGGCTATCCCCTGAATTCGGCCAGGGCGAAATCCGGCGGAAGGGATGTGACAACTTGCACAGCTATACGTTTCTCTCCCTGAAGGATGCATCGGAGCCAAAGCAAGACCTGTTTCATAAAATAACAGGTTGCCCAATTCGACCTTCTCGCTACTTAATGGATTATTAGGATCTTGAGGAATTGCTCCAAAATCATCTGATTCCGGAAGAATAAAATTCTCTTTACCACCGTGTTGATTGAGTAATCGGGTAAGTTCATAATCCTTTGGAGAAGATATATGTACCTGATCCTTGGTACAGGACCAGCAGAGTATCAATAGAAAGGTTGAAAGTGTAAAGATTCGGCTCATCTTTGTAATAGTTCATGGAATTCTGGGAAAACAATAATCACAAAAGTACTCAATCTACCATATTTGGCAAATGACTTTTGTCAGTCTAAATGATTATTTGTTTACGAAAGAACACAAAAAACGTTGTGTCATAAATAGAGGAGTGGTACAAATTTAACATATATACCTTGAGATGTAAATACTCTAAAGTGGGTATTTTATGCTGAGCGTACAACTTAGGGACTAAAAGGCAGTTTTCAGCCCAAAATAAAAAAGCTCAAGCCTCTCTGCAGAGGATTGAGCTTTTTGGTGGAGCTGCCGGGAGTTGAACCCGGGTCCAGACAAAGCATCTGAGAGCTTTCTACATGCTTAGTTATCTATTTAATTTTCGAGAATCTGGAAGGACAGTTAACACTCCTATGCAAATTCCTTATCCTCTTAAATTTCGCCTTGTAGTCGAGAAGGTCTACTCGGCTGAGCCTAAGGGTTGTGTTGATATGCGGCACGCTGTATATTAGGCGTCAAGCGCACGGCACAATGGCTTCTAATTCCTAGAATTAGGCAGCCATGGCAAAATTACGATTGCCATGTAAAAAAGGTTCGAATACCGATTTTAACGAGTTGAGTATTCTTAGCTCGGCATGCTTACTAACGGAAAATCTTTCCTGTCGATTCCAGTCAGCCCCGTATTTTTGAATGATGTAAACTTTGCAGATTTAGCATCATTATTTTTTAGGTCTTTTCCTAAAAATTAAAAGCTATTACTAAACTTGAAAGCTAGTGTGCTTTCTGGTGTATTAACTTTCGAACTCTATAACGCTATTAAGACGTAAAGAGTTCCAAAGGTAACGAAAAGTATAGATTAGTCGCTACTTAAGGATGGCTTATATAAATGATCAGTACCAAAACAAAAATCGCTCAATGCAATTGCACGAGCGACCAAATGAGAAATTCCAAAAAACTAAACAGAGCTATTCTATTAAAAGCTTCTTGTGTATTTTGACGCCATCAAGCGTCACTAGTTCAATAGTGTAGTCGCCAGAACGTAGAAGCCCTGTATTAAACTCATAGATCGTATTATCCGGCAGGTCTGCTACCCGATCAACCATCATTAAGTCTTCTCCTCTATATAGATTGATCTCCATAACGGTCTCCGTTACCGGCTCAAAATCTACAAAGAGAAAGTGATTTTCGAAATCGTTGAAAAATATTTTGTCTGTGGTATATCCTACATCGTTCGATGCTGGATTCGTTGGATTTGTATTATTAGCAAGAATAGAATTGCCTAGGAATAGGCATAAGAATAGCGCAAAAAATGGAATAGTTCTTTTCATGGTTATGTGTGTATTAAACTGGTTATACTGTCTTAATCAGGGAGGATAAAATAGAGGGATAAAGTATGGAGGGAAAGGGAATGTGTTATGGTTGAAACACATCGGGAATAATTTCAATTACCATGCCAAGCGACCTATTGGCCTGATGCTTTAACTTAAAATACCAGAAAGATGGTACCTTCTTTTGTCTCTTATACTATTGATATCTCAATTTTGCATTATTTTTGCCTATCGTATAAGGTATAAAGGAGAAATAGCTTAAGTACATTTATCTCTGGCTACCTTTGACGACAAAACTATATTTAGAATAAACCAAAGAAAGTGATTAACACCAGATCACTCACCTAGCCAAATAACTATATAGAATATGAAAATCGGAATTATCCGCGAAGGAAAAGTACCGCCAGATTCAAGGGTACCACTGACACCAGAGCAATGTGCACAATTGATTAAAGAGCGGCAGCTCGATATCGTAGTTCAACCCGCTCAGGGACGATGTTTCCCAGACGAAGCTTATCGAACACTTAATATCCCCATGAGCGAGGACCTTAGTGATTGTGATGTACTAATGGGGGTCAAAGAGGTTCCGATTGAATTATTAATACCCAACAAGACCTATTTTTTCTTTTCTCATACCATTAAAGAACAAGCTTATAATCGAAAGCTCCTCCAGGCCATTATTGAGAAGAATATTCGTCTTTTAGATTATGAAGTACTCAAAGATGAACGTGGAAGACGGCTTATTGCATTTGGAAAATTTGCGGGGATGGTCGGTGCACATAATGGCATCATGACTTATGGGAGCCGTACAGGACTCTATTCGTTAGATCGGATGAAAGACTTCCATGATTATGCAGCAGCAGTTGAAGCTTACAAATCCATGCAGCTTCCGCCACTAAGAATTGTTCTCACCGGCACAGGACGGGTTGGTCAAGGCGCAGCATTGGTATTGGATGATATGGGCATCAAAAAGGTTAGCCCTAAGGAATATTTAGAAAACAATTTTGAGTATCCGGTTTATACACAGTTGGTTTGCGAAGATTATGCAAGACGAAAAGACGGAACGCCTTTCGACAAGAAAACTTTTTATAATCACCCTAATTTATTCGAAAGTAGCTTTGAACCCTACTCCCTCATTAGTGACGTAATGATTAATGGTATTTATTGGGATAATCATGCTCCGGCATTTTTCACCTTGGAAGACATGCGAGGAGATCAATTCAACATTCAGGTTATTGCAGATGTCACTTGTGATATTGCACCTGTAGCTTCCATTCCTTCTACCATTAAGGCCTCGACGATTGCTGATCCTGTCTTTGGGTTTAACCCGCATACAGAGTCAGAGGAGGAACCTTACCAGGAGGAAGTTATTGATATGATGACTATTGACAACTTACCGAATGAATTACCTCGTGATGCTTCAAAATCCTTTGGAGAGCAATTTATCAGTAACATCCTGGATGAACTGCTGGCAACTGAAAGTCAGGTGATTGAAGGTGCTACGGTTACTGAAAATGGAAAACTGGGCTTGCATTTTGGCTATCTGGAGAATTACCTTAAGGGGGAATAACTGAGTAGCTCCGTATATTCATAGATAAAACAAAACCCGGGCCTTCAGAGTGGAAAGCCCGGGTTTTATTTTATCCATGATTCTTTTCTTTTTATTCGCCGACTAAATAAGCTTTGATCCCACGCTCTACTCGGTCCACAATCCCCAGGTTATCGCCTTTTTCAAAGGCTTTCCCGGTAATGTGCTCGTAAAGCTCAATGTAACGATCCGTGACCTCCTCTACAAAACTGTCTGGCATCTCCGGCATCAACTGACCTTCCAGGCCCTGAAAACCATTCGCCATCAGCCATTCCCGCACAAATTCCTTGGATAACTGCTTTTGAGCTTCTCCGCGCTCTTGACGCGCTTCGTAGCCTTCTTTATAAAAGTACCGGGAGCTGTCCGGTGTATGGATCTCATCAATCAAATAAATCTGGCCATCTTTTTTACCAAACTCATACTTCGTATCTACCAGGATCAATCCCCGCTCCGCAGCCATCCTCGTTCCTCGTTGAAAAAGTGCTCGGGTAAAAGCTTCTAACTGCACATAATCCTCTTCAGAGACAATCTCTTGTGCAATGATATCTGCTCTCGAAATATCTTCATCATGACCTTCTTCCGCTTTTGTAGCCGGAGTAATGATGGGCTCCGGAAAACGATCATTCTGCCGCATCCCTTCTGGCATCTCCACTCCACAAAGCATCCGCTCTCCAGACTTATAGGTCCGCCAGGCATGTCCTGCTAAATATCCACGTATGACCATCTCTACTTTAAATGGCTCACATGCAACACCCACCGCTACATTTGGATCAGGCGTCGCAACTAACCAATTCGGAGTAATATCCCGGGTGGCATTCAAAAAATGCGTAGCAATTTGATTCAACACTTGCCCTTTATACGGAATAGGTCGTGGCAATACATGGTCAAAAGCAGATATACGATCCGAAGCAACCATTACTAATTGATCGTTGACGGTATATACATCCCGTACTTTTCCTCGATAAAAATTAGTCTGACCTTCAAATTCGTAGTTGGTCTTATTAATAGCTAAGCTTTCCAGTGACATGCGAGTAAGTTTGTTTTGGCAAATATAAAAAAGTGCGGTCGAAGAATAAGACAATACTTATACTTTTGCACACAGTATAAATAAAATACACCTATGAACTCCGGTTTTTATTTGCTCCGTTTTTTATCTTTAGTCTATGAAACCAACCTACGCCCTCCTTTTACTAGGATTCGTGCTGCTTCTATTTAGTTGTCAATTTAATAGAGATAAAGAATTTCAGGTATTCTTTGAGGGATTCCAACAAAAGGTAAAAGAGGAACCTTTGATGCGTGCTTTCATTGAGAAACAATTGGCATTTGATAGTATCCTGATTGTTTTTAACCACAAGGATGTCGATAGTTTATTACGATATGCCAATGAACGTTTAAATGAACTTGAACTATACCCCAACGAACGACTGAGTCCAGATCTCTATTCCTATTCTCAAAATACTGGAGACTTTTTGAAATTGATGGTCAAACATATCGGAGTAGATCAAGTACATCATACGGATCCGTCTTTTTATAATCCACAAGCTCGACTTAATTATTTATTGGAACAGGGTACGCTGACAGAATGGGCAACAGCTTTACAAGGGGTGACAGAAAACTACAATACTGCTACTCAAATACTCCAACAAGCGGATACATTACAATCCAGATTAGCCGAGCAGCAAGGCTTGAACGTTTATAAAATCTTATCCTCAATTGACCTCAAAAAAATCACTTCCTCAGCTACTTCAGCTCAGAAAGTGGCTTTAGAAGATAAACTCCAGCAAGCAAAGCTTGCTTCCAAATCTTTTATAGGATTAGCAAATAGTTTGGGATACGAAAGCAGAGAGGCCCTTGCACGACAATCTGCCTCTCCTTCGGAATAAGCCCGAAGAATCGGAAAATCACCTAATCATCTGGATGGAGAGAAATCTGTTTAAATGTACTTCGCTTGATTGCGGTCCGTCAATACATCCTTCAACTCTTTCAACATTGTATACTCATGTGGTAATACTTTTTTGAAAGCTTCTTTGACCGCGAAGAAAGTACCTTGCTCCAATTCAGGAATTCGTTGTTTGATTTGATCTTTGACGATACGTACATCTTGCTTGATCATCGCACGTACAGAAGGGATTTCATGCCAATCACATTCGATTGCAAGTCCACGGAGTGTATCTTCGCCATCTTCGATTGGATCGAGGTGAATCATTCGTTCTGCTGCCCTAAGGTGGTCAGCATGATTAACTGGTAAATTCCCTTGAGGGATTTGCCAATTTTTATTTTTATCATCTCCTTGTACCAAGAAGATTTCTAAACCTTTTTGATTAATCCGATAAATGACTAACCTAGCACTATCAAGAACACTCATTATCTGCTGTTTTAATGAGGGGAAATGACTCCCATTTTGTGATAAACAGTATTTCAGGGGAAATGTTCTGGGTTAAAACTTTGTTTTGCTGATTTCCAACCTGCAAATTGTAAGTTTCTTTTACACACCGATTTAAAATCCCCAAAGGGCTATATTTTATATCGGAATTATCGGTTAAGGTTAAATGGTATGCCTTTATACTTATTAATAGCATAAAAGGATGCAACAAAAATAGTAAATGCCACCGTTTAGCGGTACAAAACTTAACTTTTTTTACATCTTATAAATCTTGCGTTTGCTACCGTCTTTTTTCTTAGGTAGTGCCTCTACCCCATTATCTTGTTGAGGATCAATATGTTGCGGTGGAAAAGCAGGCATCATTCCAAAGTTATCGAACAACTTACCGAATTGATCCCAATCACTTTGGTCCATCTGAGATAGTTGTTCCTGCATTTGTTCAAAAAGCCCTTCAAAGGTTTTTGAGTCCAAAGGCTGCATTCCATCTTGTTCGAAATCGCCGAATATATCTCCAAAATCCTGGACCATCAGTGTATCAAAAAATAATTGAAAGCCCATGCTATCCGGATTCATTGCGCCGAATTGCTGGAACATTTCCTGCTGCATCCGCTCCATTTCTTTAAAGAGCTGGTCAAATTCATTCTGCTGTTGTGCATTAAGACTGAGATTTATGCTAAAACACAAGATCAAAATTGGAATTATCTTTTTCATTTTTGTGTATTTATCGGACAATAATTTATTCTAAGAGTATACCTACTGTCCGGTTCTTTTATTTACTTCGATTCCATTTGCGGATGGATTCTCAAACTGTTTTCTACGCGTTTCCAGCGCCACTTTATCGTCTTCAGTTAGGACACTCAAATCTCCCGATATTATAGCGTCCAACTCCTCTAAAATCTTATCTTTTGATTCCCAGTACCCGTTGCTCTTACGGGTGATATCCTCTAATACTTCATCTTTTACTCGCAGAGTTTCATCTAAGAAAACGGGGCTTCGTTTTAAGTTTTGGTCGGCTACCTTGAGGATTTGTAGATGTTTACCTTGTCCAAGTAAGCTTTGGCCTCCGTAATCCCAGGTTTGTAAAAACCAGGCCGGGAAAAAGTATTCAATACTATCAACAGCGTGTACTTGTAACATCAAATCAATATAATCATCATCTTCCTTGCCGCTGGTCTTACGAGCGAGCTCCTGAAATTTCTTATAATTTTGAAACAGGTAATAAATAGTTCCTTCTGCTACGAGTGCTGTTTCATAACCCGGTAGCCCTTCTTCTATCCAGAACAAATCCGGAAGCTTTTCATAATCTAAAGAGAGTACATCGATCTTGTCTTCCAGGACAGCAGACATGGTATCGCGCAATCCCTCTCCTTGTTGAAAGAGCGTAGCGAAGTCATTACTGGTTTTCGCATTATTATAAGCATCCCGGTAGTCTTTAATCCGGTTAAATAATCCTTGTCCGAAGAAGCTTTTTAAACGGAGCTCCAGCAGTTGCTCCGAAAGCGCGTTAGCAGCGTTAGGGTCAAAGCTTAATCCACCAGCGAATACCCATCCTTCCTGATTGTCTTTTGTACGTACCTTCACCCATGGCTCATCATACCAAATTCCACGGAGCTTAATTCTGGTAGTAAAATCACTAACCTCTCCTGTTTCTTCGACTACATCTCCCTGGTTAAGCATGCCAATCTCCTTTCCCTTTTCACCTGGTATGTCTCTTAATCTCAGGTGATCCAGACCAACAGTAAATGAAAGTGGTTTTTCATCTACTACCGTAACATTATCCACTGGGTCCTGGGTGATAGCAGTATCATCGTTACCATTATCTGTGACTTCCGTTCCACAGGAAAAAAGCGCTAATAGGCTTAAAGAAAGAAAAAAGTAAATTCTCATGATTATCGATTTGGAAGCGAAATTAACGAAAAAAGCCCGTCTCCAGTAGGAAACGAGCTTTTTCAATATTTCTTTTATTGAGCACTGAGGTATCTTATCCTAGATAAGATTTCAGATTATTACGGTTATAGGATTTACGTAAACGACGAATCGCACGCTCCTTAATCTGACGAACACGTTCGCGTGTAAGGCCGTAAAGTTCTCCGATTTCCTCTAAGGTTAGTGATTTGTAGCCATTAAGTCCATAATAAGACGAAAGGACTTCCACCTCTCTCGGAGATAAAATAGAAAGACCTTGCTGGACTTCCTCCTTCAGAGACTGCTCCATAAGGTTATTATCCGGAAGGATTCCATTTTCGCTGGCAACAACGTCCAACATAGTAGAATCTCCTTCATCACCACTTAATGGTGCATCAAATGAAAGGTGACGGCCATTACCTTTGAGCATATTGCTAATTTCCTTTGGAGTCATATCAAGCACTTCCGCTAACTCTTCGTTAGTCGGTTCCCGCTCGAATTCTTGCACAAAAGACAAAAACGCTTCGTTCACTTTATTATAAGACCCCACCTTATTAAGTGGAAGACGTACAATTCTTGAGTATTCTACGATTGCCTGCAGGATAGCCTGACGAATCCACCAAACCGCATACGAGATAAATTTAAATCCTTTGGTTTCGTCAAAACGCTTTGCAGCTTTCATCAAACCGACATTTCCCTCGTTGATTAAATCGGATAGTGAAAGCCCCTGATTCTGGTATTGCTTAGCTACCGAAACAACGAATCGTAAGTTGGCTTTTGTTAAACGCTCTAGCGCTTCGTTATCTCCATCACGGATTCGACGAGCCATTTCAGCTTCTTCCTCTGCACTAAGCATTGATATCTTACCGATATCATTGAGGTACTTATCTAATGCCAGAGATTCTCTGGCGGTAATTTTGTTAGTGATTTTTAATTGACGCATGTTCGTACGGGCTTTTCTGTCGGTTAGTATATTTAGTTAACTGGTTCTCTTTTGTTGTAGTTTCTCTATAATCGTAATGGTTTTATAATAATACGTAGAAAAAACCTAAAAGTTGTTTTTCATCGACAAAAACTTGACTTTCTATATAAAAAACCATATAGCTTTATATCTCCGATAACAATACAATAAAAAGGGGTAAAAAGTTCCAGAGGGGTAAGAATAAAACACCCCAGCTCTGAAGTACATCAAAGCTGAGGTGAGTTTGTTATTTTAAAGAAGTCAAAAACCATACCTAAGCGGTAATCGGTTTTTGAATCTTAACAGATTGACTCTTCTAAAAGAGTGTAATCCAGCATTAATTTTGGTTATTCCCGTTCCCGTTACCACCACCATTCGCATTTTCGCGGCTTAGTAATGCTTTTCGAGATAAACGGAACTTACCAGTCTTCTTATCGATACCAATTAATTTTACTTTAACCGGGTCACCTTCTTTAAAGACATCTTCTACTCTGTCAATGCGACTATGAGAGATTTCGGATACGTGTAGTAATCCGCTTTTCCCCATAAAATCAACAAATACACCATATGGCATAACAGAAGCTACTTTCGCATCATAGACATCACCTACCTCAGGCATGTGTGTGATCGCTTTGATTTTTGAAAGGGCTGCATCAATAGAAGGCTTATCAGAACTAGAAATACTTACCACACCTTTATTATCCACCTCTTCGATGTTGATAACGGTATTGGTTTCTGCCTGTAACTCCTGAATAATCTTACCACCAGGTCCGATAACTGCACCGATGAATGATTTATCAATAGTAAGCTGTACGATACGTGGAGCATGTGGTTTGTAATCATCCCGTGGCTCTGCGATCGATTTCTTCATTTCGTTAAGGATATGAATACGGCCTTCTTTTGCCTGCATCAACGCTTCTTCTAATTGCTCATAAGGTAGACCATCAATCTTGATATCCATTTGACAAGCAGTAATACCGTTTTCGGTACCTGTCACTTTAAAATCCATATCACCAACTGCATCTTCATCTCCAAGGATATCTGAAAGGATTACACTTCGCTCTCCGTCAGATACCATTCCCATTGCGATACCAGATACTGGTGCTTTGATTTGTACTCCGGCATCCATTAATGCTAATGTACCTGCACAAACCGTTGCCATAGAAGAGGATCCGTTGGATTCAAGAATATCAGAAACGATACGAATCGTATAAGGGTTTTCTTCAGGAAGTACTTGCTTCAATGAGCGTCCTGCCAGGTTAGCGTGACCAACCTCCCGTCGACCAGGCCCACGCATTGGTTTGATCTCTCCTACTGAAAACGCAGGGAAGTTATAATGTAGGATAAAGTTTTCGTAGTGAAAATTTAAGGCGGTATCAATCATTAGTTGATCTAGTTTAGTACCTAGTGTCAACGAGGTCAATGATTGCGTTTCTCCACGAGTAAAGACTGCTGATCCGTGTGCTGTAGGTAGATAATCTACCTCATTCCAGATGTGACGAATGTCTTTAGGTCCACGACCATCCAGTCGTAACTTCTCACTAAGTAATACTTCGCGAATCATGTGTTTTTTCAGCTTCTCGAAATATTCTTTAGCCTCGTCGATTTTTTGTTCATACGTTTCTTCCCCTAAATCTTCGAGTAATGCTTCTTTGAAAGCATCTTTAACCTCAGCAAATCCATGCTTACGGTCAATCTTATTATGAGCGCCTTTGATCACTTTCATGATACCATCAGCAGTAAGTGCTTTTACTTTTGCCTTTAACTCCTCATCTACCTCAGCAGGAACAAACTCTCGTTTCACTGTTGCTTTTTCTCCGACTTTCTCCGCCAACGCTAATTGAGCATCACATTGTACTTTAATCGCTTCGTGACCAATTTTGATCGCTTCTACGAGTGCAGATTCGGAGCATTCCTTTGCTTCTCCCTCTACCATCATTACGTTGTCTTTTGTCGCCGCAACGATGATATCCATATCTGCATTATCCAACTCCGTACGACTAGGATTCACTTTGTATTCTCCCTCAATACGTGCCACACGTACCTCAGAGATTGGTCCTGCGAAAGGAATATCAGATACTGCCAAAGCAGCAGAAGCCGCCAAAGCAGCTAATGTATCCGGCATTACTTCTTTATCTGCAGAAATCAAGTTAATAATCACTTGAGTTTCGTACATATAACCATCTGGGAATAGAGGACGGATAGCCCGGTCCACCAAACGGCTAATTAATATTTCATAATCTGATAATCTTGCTTCTCTTCGGAAGAAGTTACCAGGGATTCGCCCGATTGCGGCAAATTTTTCTTGGTAATCCACTGAAAGTGGAAAGAAGGATTGTCCTTCTCTTAATTGCGAACTAGAAACTACCGTACAAAGCAACATCGTACTTCCTTGGCGGATAACAACCGAGCCGTGGGCTTGATCTGCTAATTTTCCAGTTTCGATAATGATTTCTTGGCCGTCAGGTAGGTTAAACGACTGGCTGATAGGAATTTGCTTCCCCATTTGAATTAGATTTTTTTGATTTTTTCATTAATAAGTACATAGCTGACTTTATCATTTATGCTATATACCTGAACCGCACTCTCCTTATATATATAATGAGAGATTTGAATATTATAAATCGTTCAGTAAAGGAAACGATATACTTATATATTTTCCTTTTCAGACCGAATGTACAATCTTATGATTTGGGTATGTCTCCAATTAGCAACTTAGAATATTATAAAATGCTAAAGGGACTAGCTAAGAGATGATGATTTAAAAAAGCAGATGGATTTCAAACTTTACGAGAGTGGATTTAAACGTCTTTGAAACCACCTATTGAAATATGATAATCGACCGTTGATATCTCTTGAGCCACATCTTATCTGTAAATATAACACGAAAGTTATATACCTGACGCAAATTATCTTATGATTATATTTTTTAATTTGGTCAGTAAATGCTGTTAATTTTCTGGTTTAAATCATAAAACCTATTATTATCAGCATAGATACGAAAAACAAAAGGAAAGTGTTGCAGTATATCGAACACCTTCCTTTCGTTGATTCTTATTTACGAATACCGAGTTTTTCAATTAGATCACGGTATTTCTGGATATCTTTTGATGCCAGGTAACGCAATAACTTTTTACGCTTACCTACTAAAGAAAGTAGTGTGCGTCGGCAGGAATGATCCTTATGGTTGCGTTGTAGATGCTCAGAAAGTCCTTTGATCCGAGCTGTAAAAAGAGCAATTTGCCCTTCTGTTGAACCAGAGTTGCCTGCGTTTCCTCCGTATTCCTGGAAGATTTTTTCTATTTCTTCCTTTTTTAGATAGTTTGCCATTATGATTTTAATTAAAAAGTTTACCAATAGTGATCTCAAGGATCAGTTTTAGCGACTGCAAAGGTAAGGGAATATTCATCAAAATCAAAATGAGTACTAAAAACTAAAAGAATGATAATTAATTATTGATTTTAGTTTCCAAATATAAGTCTGAGGCTCTATTTTCAGGCCTATGAATAGTATTTTTCGCTTGTATCCCCCAGGGCTAAAAGTTCTGCTTCCAATCCTGATCTTACAACAAACCTGTTACTATTTATTTTATCAGCAAATTTCTGCATCCATCATCAATTATAATGATGAAAACACCTATTCTGAAATAGCTTTCTTCTTAAATGACTATTATTTTATAGCTGTAGGTGCTTTGTTAATATTAGGAGGTTGGATAGTTGATCAAATCAAAGATACCCGTCAGATTCTATTATATGGCATATCTATAATGCTCCTAAGTCATGTGCTGGTTTATATTCCAACAATATTTACGTTTGTAGCCGGATCTATTATTGGTACATTATCAAGTTGTGTAATACTGATAAAACTCATTCTTCACATAATGGTCCTCTTCCCGGTAGCGAATGACCAAAAAGACAATACTTTTATCATAGCGAATATACTCCCGGTTATCCTCTTAACCATAATCGGGTTTAGTGCCTACTTTTTTCTGGGTTTAATTTCAGGGGTCTATAATGTCATTGCTAGTATGATTTTATATTTATTGGTACTCTACCAGGTTGTAAAACACCCTGATATAGGTTATGAAATAGAAGATGAAGAACCGCTTTCTGTCGAGCAATCCATTATAAACAACTGGATTTTACTGGGGTGCATCCTTATTGGTACCATTGCAAGTATTTTTATACTGTATGTCAGTTCTATTGGCCCAGAACAAGATATCTACTATGGAGAAGACGAGACTGGCCTAAATGGCTTACTCAAGACCTATCCGGTCGAGAACTTTTTAGGTTTAGTATTCATCATTATACTTGCAATCATTCTGTTGCAGTCTAAAAAAACGGAACCGAGGCAGTATCAAAAGCTTATAATTGGTCTTGCGGGTTTAGTCCTTTTTGCGGGTGTCGACTTTTTAAATTCTTTTTACAGCTCCTACTCTGTGGAATATATGGTTGAATATATTCCCAAGTACTGGTCTTTTCTATTAATAGAAATCCCTCTATTATCCATCCTCACTCACATAAATTTTGGAAAAACGGCTGGGCTATGGCTTGGCTTATTATTTGGCGTACCCGAGCTCGTATCAGGAGTACTTTTTAACCTTTTCCCGTACAGCTCTACTTTAGCCTGGATAGGTTTAGTATTAGTCCTGGCAAGTATTATCTACCTCTGGGAAAATCGATCTGCAATCCAGGAGTATTTAGCACTTAATGAACCCAATCAGGAAATAGATCAGATTGATGATTCCAGCGTTGATCCTATTGATCATTTGATTGAGTAGTTACTTCTTCTTCGCTTCGTTCCAGAGTGCATCCATCTCCTCCAGACTCATATCTTGCAAATTGCGCCCGGCATTCGCTTCGATATATTCAAATCGACTTTTAAATTTCTTGTTCACTTTTTCAAGAGCAGTCTCCGGGTCTATTCCCTCAAAGCGGGCATAATTGATCAGGGAGAAAAGAATATCTCCAAATTCTTCTTCTTTCTTTTCATCGGAACCACCAGTCTTTACCTCATGCTTGAACTCCTCCAGCTCCTCTTCTACTTTTTCCCAAACCTGTGTGCTATTCTCCCATTCAAAACCAACCTGAGCAGTTTTCTCTTGCATACGGTAGGCTTTTACCATAGCAGGCAGGGAATTAGGGACTCCGGCGAGTACAGATTTTTTACCTTCTTTAAGCTTTAGTTGTTCCCAGTTACGCTTGACTTCTTCTTCGTCTTTGACAGAAAGATCGCCATAGATATGAGGATGCCTTTTGATGAGTTTGTCGCAAACGGCGTTGATTGCGTCAGCAATATCAAAGGCCTGCTGCTCCGCAGCGATCTTAGCATAAAAAACCATATGCAAGAGAATATCACCAATCTCTTCTTTGATTTCTTCTAAATCTTCTTCCAGAATGGCATCTGCTAATTCGTAAGTCTCTTCAATAGTCAAATTCCGAAGACTCTGAAAAGTTTGTTTACGATCCCAGGGACACTGCTCCCTTAATTCATCCATGATCTTAAGTAAGCGGGCAAAAGCTGTAAGTTTATTATTCATCTGACAATATGGCTATGTGATAATTCGTATCTTTGCGCAAAATTAAACCGTTTATAGCGGAAATTTGTTTATTCATTGAGTTCGTTTAAAATTCAAATACCAGACGGAATCGCCAAGTGGCTATTTTCGTCAAAAAATAAAGGATCGATATGGAACTGTTGTATGTATTTGCGATAATATTTATAGTTTTTGGTCTCTCTTTCGTGATGATCAATCTTCGTCATGTAGTAACAGGACAAGAATTCCGTGGCACCTGTTCTACCAATAATCCAATGTTGAAAAAAGAACTGGGAGAATGCTCTTTGTGTGGCAAGAAGGAAGGAGAAGCTTGTCAAATGCCAGAGATTGATAAAAGTAAGTAGTAATCAAGCAGCACTCTATTGTTGCTTTCGTTATAAAAAAAGTGTGGCCTGCGCTCCCTTACAAGCACAGACCACCTGAAAACAACTCACATTTCTTTTAAGAGGTAAAGAGCGGGTAATCCTTCTTTACCTCTTTTCTTTGAATTTTATTTAATAAACCGATAGGTACATTTCACCAGAAATATATTGTGCGGTTTCTTTGTAAACATATTATCAACAAGACTTGGAATCAAACGATCGTTCGGGTCGCCAAACGTTGTTTTTCCTTGTGACCAGACCAGAAATAATTCTGAGCCAGGGATATATTCCCACCTCGCAACCAGATTAGAACGAAACTGTGCGAAGTTGAAATCAGGGTTTCCGATTTCATAATCCAGCACACTATCCAGATTTTCATCTACCTGATATACATCTTTATTCGAGTTATAGCTGATTTGTTGTTCATCATATAGTGCGTAACGATCGGTTGCTTCCGAGGCCAAGGGATCCATTATGTATTTGAAATTGGAGTATCGCCCTCTCGAAATAAATGGTTGCCCCCAATATTGTAATGACATGTTTGGCCGTATGGTTAGGTTCAATCGAATGGACATACTCAGGGTCTTTTGATCAATCGTTGCATTGACATAGCGAACGTCATCGTTATAGTCAATATTATTAACATACTGAACATCATCTCTATTCAAATTCAGGCTCGGCCCTACCGACAAACGCAATATCTTCAGGGGCTGGTAATTAACAAAAAAACGATAGTTTCTTACGCGCATGGATTCATCAAATGCCCAGGCGTTAAACATGTTAAATTCCAAAAATACTTTCTTCCCCTGATCTGTATAACCGTATAACCAGTTATTCATATTTGGTGAAAAACGGGTAGCTGGGCCACCTCTAAGTACCTGAGTTGAGATATCATACGGCTGAAAATTAGAGCCTGACCCTATACCGTAGTTATTCTTGAAGCGAGCATGTGCATTGACATTCCACCCTCGATAAGTATGCAATCCGTCATAATTCCAGGCAAACCAATGGTTATAATTAAATCGTACTTGCTGGAAGATTGAAAAGGCTTTGTCAATTCGGTATCCGGCCCAAAGAAAATGAATCATATAATCCGTACTACGCAAGAAACCGATATCGTTGAGTTCTAAGCCAGGGCTACGCCAGGTAACTCCGGTATCAAAATTGAATCGTTTTCCACCACCACCTTTTCCGATTTTGAGGGTTCCACCATTTCCAAACAAGGTAGTCAGCGTAGTGTCTACTTGGAGATGATTAGCATCTACTCTTTGGTATAATCGCTCGAAGGAAGTTTGTGTTCGGGTAATCGCCTCAGTACTACCGTTTACTCTACTCACTACAAGGTTACCAGAGGCATACCAAGTCTTATTTTTCCAGCGCTGAAGAAAATCAAGCCCTCCGGTATAAGCAGATTTGTGAAGAAAATCTAAGCCTGTATCGTCCAAAAAACGATTAGTAGAAGTAAACATTCCTCCGACTACTGTATTGCCTTCATTATAATCTTTCTGAACACGCCCTACAAAATAATTGGTCAAGGGCTCCACTACTTCTTCTCTGCGTTCGCCATTATAATCTATATCTGCTACTTCTTGTGCCGTAACTGTTTCGAGTATACCGATGGATAAACCTTTTGAGTTCTTACCCGTCAACTTTGCGGCTCCTAAGATGGTGGTATTATTTGGTCGATCTGCATACTCTCCATCACTTAGACTTGGGTAGCCATGTGGACTCCCACCAATACGTCTTGAATAAAATAATTGATCCCGGCCAAATGGTCCCCCAGCTTCTGCTGAAGTGATTCGATAATTAAAGATATTACGCCCTTCAATAAAGAACGGACGGCGCTCATTAAAGAAAACCTGAAAGCCGTCAAGATTTACAACAGATGGATCAGCTTCTACCTGTCCGAAATCCGGATTGATTGTAAAATCTAAAGTAAGGTCACTGGTGATCCCAATTTTGCCATCTAGTCCAACCGAAAGCTTTTGTTTATTACCGGTAGCAAAAGGATTACCTTCCTCTTTTTCAAAAGATTCTGCCTTTGCCAAGATGTAGGGCATTATTTCAACTTGTCCCTGAGGTTTGATACCAGTGATACCATGTAACTCTCCAAAACTACCGACCCAGCTGGCATTATTTCGAGGAACGAATTGCCAATTGGATTGCTGTTGATTTCGAAAGTCTCTGCGGTTAACCTGAATACCCCAGGTGTGATTTTCTTGATTACTAAAGCGTAACTGGCTCAGAGGAATCCTTGCTTCCGCGGTCCAGCCTTCTTCATTGTCTGCTGTTTCTACGTACCAGATCGGATCCCAGCTGGAATCCCAGTTTTCTCCATCATTGGAGATCAACTCATCTCCTTTCACGCCTGCAGCAGTAATGGTAAATGAAAAAGCAGTACGCTTGTCAAAGTAACTATCAATATTAATCTCTACCCAATCCCCTTCAAAACCATCGCGACGAGAAAGTCGCTTTTCAATTTTTTCGGGCTCCGGGTCATAACAACGAAAGGCAACGTAAACGTTCTTTTGGTCATAGAGAATCTTGAATGCCGTTTGTACAGCCGGCTCTTCTCCTTCGTAAGGTTGGCGTTGTATAAACCCTGAGGTCCAGCCAACGTTTTGCCAGCAAGCTTCATCAAACTTGCCATCCAGTACAGGTGCTGCGCCTTCTACAGCTTTAGTATGGTAAATCTTCTTCTCAATTGTTTCTTCATTTGTTTCAGTGGCTTCTTGTGCAAAGGTTACTACAGGGAGTAAAAATAACAAGCAAATTAGCGAGTCGTAGATTATTGTTTTCATTAACTTCATTTTGTATGAACTGGCAACTCAACTTCTATATCTCTATAGATGCAATATGCCAAAAAAGGGTGTGTGCATCCGGGGATGCAATAAAGTTCAATACATCATCTTTTGAAATTCGTAGAACTGATCAGGTTCTAAAGTGGGCAGTGGCGCCAGCTACCGCTTGTAATTGGAATACACCAAAAAGACTGATTAGAATAGGAGAAGTTGCAGGGAGAAGTGTTAAAATAAATTGGGATTCGATGAA
>JAHDHW010000014.1:48430-55582 GCA_020631105.1 Saprospiraceae bacterium
TTAGAATAGGAGAAGTTGCAGGGAGAAGTGTTAAAATAAATTGGGATTCGATGAATGCTTAGAATTGAGAGACCAACAACATCTTTAGCAGAACAAATGAATTAAGAAAAATTTAAAATAATTTTCAATTAATACATTATTCCCCAACTACCCGACCAAGAAGTGCCTTCACAGGATGGTAATGCTTAACCACGATTACGGTTTTTTCTGTTTGTCGAGCAATCGCTTCCGGAATGCTTCCAAACATAATTTGAGGGTAAATACTTTTGCCAGCTGCACCAACCATTACAGCATCATAAGCCTCTGACTCATGGATTATTCCCTCCGTAACGGACTTGTCTTTGATTAAGGTTGTAGAAAGCTTTATATCAGGAGCAGCACTAAAACGTTCAACTGCCCGATCTAAATTCTGTTGACTAGTAGCTTCGTCTGAGGTAGGTGTAACCACCTGGCAAAGTGTGATTGCCCCCTCGTTTGAAGTAACAATAGAAGTAGCATAAGATTCCGCACAGCGGGCATGCTCTCCTCCGGCAGTTGGTAATAATATTTTCTTTATTGGATCGTCTCCGACTATTTTTGCCAGAATAATATCTGTCCTTGCCAGTCGTACTACATCATCGGTAATTGTACCTAGAATTTTTTCCTGACTTGAACTGTAACCTTTCCACCCTAGTAGGATGAGATCGCAGAATCGCTCATTGGAAGTTTCTAATATTGCGCGGGCGACATTGTGTCCTACCCGAATTAATGCATGTGCAGATACGCCATGTTGCTCCGCATATTTACGGGCCTTTTTTAACATGGGTCCTTCCTGATCAATTACCGATTCATCAAAACTAGTAGGCGGCAATTGCTCCGGTATCGTTACGACTCTTAATAACCAAATCTCCCCATCTCTGGCCTTAGCAATTGAGCTGGCCATCTGGATAAGGTTTTCAATATTATACGGATTGGATATTGGAACGAGGATACGGAATTTATTCTTATCCATTGTACCTTTTCCCTGGCTGTGTGCAATATGTGAATCTAAACCCGGAATCGCTTTTTGTTCGGCCTGTGCTCCTTTCCAGGCTACAAAGCCTAAAACCCCAAGTAATAAACTTCCAATCGCTAATATTAAGGGAATCGGATGTTGAAAAATCTGACCAATCAAATAAAGATTCGCAAGGATTCCAAGAATTGGTAACAAAGGAACTAATGGTACTTTAAAGGGCCGCTCAATATCTGGAAATTTACGCCGATGAACAATCAAGGCCACATTGACCAGAATCAAAGCAAGGAGTAAAACCGTATTTGCGAAATAGGATAAATCTTCTAAAGGCAAGGCAATTGCAAAGAGCATAATTGCACCACCAACTAAAAGTACTGCCATGATTGGCGTCCGCGTTCGGATATTGATAATTCCTATTTCTTTGGGCATATGTCCCAATTGACTCATCGATAGGAGTACCCTGGACCCAGCCATAATTGAGGCATTCGAAGCAGAGATCATCGAAAATATTGCGCCCGCAATAATCACATACCCTCCAACATATCCTAAAAACTTCTGCGCCGCCTCTCCCATGGAAGCTTCTGTATATTCCTCTAATCCTGCAAAAAGAACTACGAGTACAACTAAAGTATATAGGAGCGTAACAACACTCATAGAGATGAAAATTGCCCTTGGAATTGTTTTTACCGGATTCTTAACCTCACCAGCGGATGCAGCAATTGCAGAAAACCCAAAAAAAGTAATAAAGACTAAAGCCGCTGTAGAACCAATCTTTACCAAATCAGAATTGAACCGGTTCATTACCTCGTCTATCTCCACAAAGCTCAAGCCTCCACCAATAAACCAAATTAATAACACGACTTTCGCCGCAGTAACCCAAATCTGAAATTTTCCGCTTTCCTTGGTTCCTTTTATATTCAAAAGCGTCAATCCTATTAACATAAGGATTCCAAAGACCGATTCTATCGGACTGTGCCATATAAACTCATTGAAGTAACTAGATAAGCTCGCAATGTAAAAAGCACAGGAAGAAGCATAACCTAAAAACAAGGCCCAACCAACAAAATACGCCAAAGGCGGCGCAAAAGTCTTCCTTGCATACAGATACCCTTCCCCGGTTCGGGGATAGATAGAAACGAATTCGCAATAAGTTAAAGCAGTAAAGGTAGCTACGACCGCAGCTAATAGAAAAGAAACGATAGCAGCAGAACCAACATTTCGAATCGCGAGACCAGATAAGGTAAAAATACCCGCAGCGATCATCGTTCCGATTCCAATAGCCAATGCTGAAGTGAGTCCTAAATCACGACTCAACTCTGTTTCAATCTTGTTATTTCCGTTTTGTTTGTGAGATTGTTCCACTCTTTCGTCATTTCTTATACATAAACCGGGCGTAAATATAGGACAATTGTGGTATATCGAACAAATTTGATTTCTTAACTTCGCTCTTCCGACGAATATTATTTATAACCTAAGTCATTAAAATGAGGAAATTGATCGTTTTGGCACTATTTGCCACCCTGTTAAGTAACCTTACTTACGCCCAAAAAAATATCCAGTCTCCAGAGGAATTCTTACCAACGGATTACGGAAAACACTTCACTCCCCATCATCTATTAGTGGACTACTTCGAATATGTAGCTGAAAACAGTGATCAGGTAATTCTCGACCAATATGGTCGAACAAATGAAAAACGTCCTTTAATCTGGGCCATCATCTCGTCTCCCGAAAACTTAAAAAATCTCGAAACAATCCGTACCGATAATCTAAAAAGGGCCGGACTACTAGAAGGTAAACCTTCTACCATGAAACCAATAGCCATTGTCTGGTTAAGTTATGGCGTCCATGGAAATGAAGCCGGAGGTTCCGAAAGTGCCCCTTCGGTATTATATGAGCTGGTACGATCAGGGAATAAAAAAATGCAAGACCTTTTGGAGAATGCCGTAGTAATTATGGACCCTTCGATCAATCCAGATGGCTATTCTCGCTATACGCACTGGAATTGGCAGGCTGCCAACCGTCTAGCTACTCCGAACCCTTCTTCCAGAGAACATAATGAACTTTGGCCTGGTGGTCGCGTCAATCATTACTACTTTGACCTTAATCGGGATTGGGCCTGGCAGACTCAGGTAGAAACCAAACAACGGCTCGAAGTTTACCATCAATGGATGCCGCATGTCCATGTAGATTACCATGAAATGGGACACAACTCCCCTTATTATTTTGCGCCGGCTGCACAACCTTATCATGATTACATTACTGATTGGCAAAGTGAGTTCCAGAACAAGGTTGGAAAAAACCATGCAGGCTATTTTGATAAAAACGGTTGGTTATTCTATACTAAAGAAGTCTTTGACCTTTTCTATCCAAGCTACGGTGATACATATCCAATATTTAACGGCGCAATCGGAATGACCCACGAACAAGCCGGTCACGGCCGATCCGGTAAAGCTATCTTAATGAATAATGGCGATACGCTAACGATTCAGGATCGAATTGACCATCACGTCACGACGAGTATGTCTAATATTGAAGTAAGCGCAAATAATGCGGATAAGCTTGTCAATAACTTCACGACCTATTTTAAGAATTCCCAAGAAAAACCGCTGGGTGAATATGTCACTTTTATCATTTCTGCGGATAATGACCAAAGTCGACTTAATGATCTGACGCAACTACTCGATAAGCATCGTATCCAATATGGTACTGCCGGAAAAGACATCAAAGCGAGTCAGGCATATAATTATAGTTCTAATAAAGAATCAACTTATTCTATCCAGGCTAATGATATCGTCATCAGTGCCTATCAACCCAAAGGGGTATTAACACAAGTGCTCTTCGAACCGAATCCTTTTTTGATTGACTCCCTAACCTATGACATCACTGCCTGGTCAATCCCACATGCTTTCGGGTTAGAAGCTTACGCTACTAAAAATAGAATCAATCCGGGAGCAGCGTATAGTACTCCGGTCTATCGCCGACCTAATAATTATGGTACGCCGACTGCTTACCTGACCCATTGGAATAGTCTGGGAGACGCACACTTCCTCGGACAGCTACACCAAAGAGGAATTAAAGTACGGACAGCTACCAAAGCGTTTACAAATGGAGGTGTAAGCTACCCTATCGGTACTTTGGTGATTACACGTGCGGATAATCGTAAGCATGCTAACTTCGACAAAGCCGTACAATCCATTGCAGCCGAAAATGAAAAAACAATCGTAGCTGCCGCTTCCGGACTATCAGACAAAGGCCCAGATTTAGGTTCTGGAAATATGCAATTGCTCCGAACTACTAATGTAGCACTAGTTCATGGTGATCGCATTTCTGGAAATGACTTTGGACACCTATGGCATTATATAGAACACGATCTGGAATACCCGCTCACCGTGTTATCAGATAAGCAATTAGCTTACGCGGATCTTGATCAATATGATGTCATTATTCTACCTTCCGGGCGTCCTGAGCTCAACATGGATAAAATTAAAACCTGGGTGCGAGGTGGAGGAACGCTCATCGCTACAGGCGGATCTGTTGGCAGCTTTGCTGGCAAAGATGGATTCAACATAAAACGAAAAAGTACTACAGCGGTAGATAAGCCGAAAGAAGGCATGAAAGACAACCACAAATTGGAAACCTTTGGTAGCCAGGAACGGGATGCCATTAGTGATCAAATGCCAGGAGCAATTTTCAGAACTAAAGTCGACAACACACACCCTTTAGCGTATGGATTAAAGGACTTCTATTACACCGTGAAGACCAGTTCTGCGGCTTACGAAATGCTAGAAGATGATTGGAATGTAGCATACATTCCGGAGCAACTTGACGTCCTGGGTTTTGCAGGAGTAAACGCTAAAAACAACATGAAAAACACCCTGGTAGCTGGTACACAATCTATGGGAAGAGGGACGGTAGTCTATATGGTGGACAACCCTGCTTATCGCGGTTTCTGGCGGAACGGAAAGTTTCTACTGAGTAATGCCATCTTCATGGTGCCCTAGAATATTTTTTATGATTCGCTGATCCTTCGACCGCTGATCAACGCAAAAGCCAGCAAGCATTTCCCTTAAATGCTTACTGGCTTTTGCTATTCCTAGCCTTTTATCCGCTAAAATTTCCCAAAGCCCATTTAGCTGGGTATATTTGCGCTTCGCTTAAACGCCCGCCTGTTTTTTCGGGCCATTCCACTCCAAAGCAATAAGATTAAACCAACTAACCATAAAACTTAAATACCAATGATTAAAGCCAATAATCCTAAGATAAAATCCTGGATTGATATCCCTGCTGACAGTGATTTCAGCATCCAAAATATTCCTTTTGGAATCTTTCAATACAAATCGCAAGCACCGCGTGTTTGTACAAGGATAGGTGATTACATTATTGATGTCAGTAAAGTAAAAGATCTCGCGTTCTTTGCAGATTTGGATATCCCTAAATCGGTTTTTCGGAATCCTTACCTGAATGATTTCATGGCGCTCGGCAAAGAAAAAACTCGAGCGGTACGTAACCGGATTTCTGAGCTATTTAACAAGCGAATAAAAAAATGGAACAGTCGGGAGTTGTTCGAACATTATAGTTATAAAGCAGATGAAGTTGAAATGTTGCTTCCGGTAAAAGTTGGAGATTACACAGATTTTTATTCTAGTATTCAACACGCAACCAATATTGGAAAGCTGTTTCGAGATCCTAAAAATGCCTTACTTCCTAACTGGCGGCACCTTCCGGTAGGCTATCACGGGCGATCCTCTTCCATCGTTGTCTCAGGTACTCCGTTCCACCGTCCCAAAGGACAACAGATGCCTCCGAATGCAGACAAGCCGGTTTACGGGCCAAGTAAGCGTCTTGACTTTGAACTGGAGATGGCATTCGTCATCGGCCAGCCTTCAGGACTTGGCGAAGCGATTAGTACAGACAAGGCCGAAGATTACATTTTTGGATTGACGCTATTTAATGACTGGTCCGCCCGGGATATTCAGAAATGGGAGTACGTCCCACTCGGGCCATTCCTGGGTAAAAATTTTGCCTCACATATATCACCCTGGATTATTACCATGGATGCTTTAGAGCCTTTCCGGGTAAAAGGACCAAAGCAATCACCAAAGGTACTTCCGTACTTACAGTATGAAGGCGAAAAAAATTACGATGTTAACCTTGAAGTGCTGATCCAACCAGAAGAAAGCGAAGCGACACGTGTATCACTTTCCAACTTCAAATTTATGTACTGGAACATGTGTCAACAATTAGCGCATCATACCGTTAATGGCTGTAATGTAAACGTCGGTGATATGATGGCTTCTGGTACTATTAGCGGCAAAACAAAAAAATCTTATGGCTCTATGCTAGAGATTTCTATGGGTGGAAAGCAGTCTATTAAAATGTCAAACGGGACCGAAAGAAAATTCATTGAAGACGGAGATACTGTTATTCTTCGGGGTTGGTGTGAGAAAGATAATATCCGGGTCGGATTCGGAGAAGCAAGTGCAAAAGTACTGCCCGCTACTTAAAACGAACAAGATAAAGAACACAAAACTTTGAAATTTAAACGCTACATCATCAATCTTCGCAAAACTCGTGTCTGGCACAAATGGCTTGGCACTGGTTTGGCATTTTTGCTATTCATTAGTGCAATAACCGGTGTATTGCTTGCCCTAAAGAAAGATGTAGCAGTAATTCAACCACCAACGGTCAAAGGTCAAAACAAGGACTTAGCTAACTGGATACCTCTCCAACAAATTGATTCCATTGCTTATCAGGCATTAGTTGCCGCTCATCCTGAACAATACGAAAACAAGGTTGATCGGATGGATGTTCGACCATCGAAGGGAGTTGTAAAAGTACTCTTTGATAAAGGTTATTGGGAAGTTCAAGTAGACGGCGGAAGTGGTAAGGTACTTTCTATTGCTCGACGACATTCAGACTGGATAGAAGCACTACATGATGGGTCTATTATCAGCGACCTATTCAAATTGATTTCAATGAATATTCTGGGGATCGGTTTAATCTTCTTATTACTGACCGGGCTCTGGCTTTGGTATGGCCCAAAGAAATATCGAAAGCTTAAACGGCAACGTAAAGAACAGGAATAAAGTTTATTGGTCATAGTAAGATCTACTCGATCTCAAATGAAAGTAGCTTTCTTAAAAATATATCCCGTGTAAACG
>JAHDHW010000014.1:55682-59044 GCA_020631105.1 Saprospiraceae bacterium
CTTAAAAATATATCCCGTGTAAACGGACCTTTCCTAAAGTATTGATCTCTAATGCTGGTGCTGGAATCTTAATTACATTAAACAGGTTGAATAATGTTTTGAGAAATGGACTCTTCGTTTTGATCCGTGTAAGATCAATATCCAATGATAAGTAGAATTGACGGTACCTCGGGAAAGCATCCGTATCCAAAACATATCGCGTATCTCCATCCTCCCAGCTATTTTCAAATCCACCAAACATATTCTCTGCACCATATCCCACCGCCACATTCAACCAACGAGGAATACGAGTGCTTTTGTTTTTCATAAAAGAATGGATATTGGCCGAAGCCCAGATCGTTTGGGCATTATAATCTTTGAGAAACTGCTCCGGGTAGCTAGCCCCATAAAGACTTTTAGCTCGATCTCTTAATGAAACTACTGGTCCATCATTAACCGGATTTACCAAGTATTCCGGATAAGGGTCATGATAGGATGATACTTTTAAATGAATCCGCTGCTCGCCCCAGGTAAGTTGTTGTGCCGCAAATACGGAAACGCCTAAAGTATTAAATGCAATATCCGGTACAGAGAATCCCCATTTAGCAGAGAACCCATCAAGTGTTTCAACTGAAGCCTGAAACAAGCTGCCCAATGCCACACCAAGCCAAATGGACTTCCTCTCTTCCAGTCCGGTCCAACGTGCACCTTTATAAACCCAGTTGGCTTCCATATAAGCGGTAAAAAGGTGCCCGACTTTATCCATGTCCTCCCACTCGCCAAGGTCATTGAAGAAATGAAAGCTCGAACGTTCAAACTCTGCATACCAGATTTCGTTCAGGCCGATCATTACGCCAGTATAAATCGTCGCCCCCATTGCGGCACTGGTCCAGAATCGTCCTTTATGTAAAGTATCTGAAGGTTCTAAAAACCTAAGTTTGGTATCGTTTGAAAAATAGCTAGACGGGCTTTGGAGCAATAGAATACTCGACGTCGAAGTTTGTTGCCTCCGGAAAGCTGTTAAGCTTGCTTTATCGGGGGTGGCAGGACGGTAGGACATTAAGCCTAGGACGTCGGCCGACCTGCTTTGCTGGGCGCCTAAGCTCAGCGAATAAAAAGAAATAAAACCTAGCAGGATAATCAGACGCATAAGACGGAATGATGGAGAATGCTACAAAAGTAAGCTATTTTTCCTTACCTTACTGAGCGACTAAACGACGGTATTCGTCGGTATTCAAGTGATTTTGATATATACCTGACAACTTCATTTGATGATAGCTGTTCTGTTATTACCAGAACAATAATTCAGAATTTTATTCAGAGAAAACTTTAAAGTATAAATTAAAAAAGATGAAACAGAATAAGTTATTCACTTTCGCAGTAATCGCCATGATTGGTTTTATTGTGATCTTGGCATTATCCAACAGTATATTTTTAACCATTGAATCAGGAGAAAAGGGCGTATTATTTAAGCGTTTTAGTGGTGGTCTCGAAAAAGAGGTAACCTATGATCAAGGCTTTCATGTAATTGCCCCTTGGAATACCATGTTCGTGTACGATGTTCGTACTAATGAAGGACTGGAAAAAATGACCGTTCTCTCTAAAAATGGTTTGAATATTAGCGTCGAGCTTTCGTTTCGTTATAACCCAATTCCTGGCGAGATTGGTTTCCTACATGATCAAATTGGTACAAGTTACCTATCTCGGATCATTATTCCAGAAATTCGTTCTGCCACTCGGGAGGTCATCGGTAAATACTTACCCGAAGAATTGTATTCCAGCAAACGGGAAACGATTCAGGATGAGATTTTCCAAAGGACTTCAGAAGCCATCACAGAAAAACATCTAAATCTTGATGCCATTCTAATTCGGGAAGTTATCTTACCAGAAACTCTACAGGCAGCAATTGAAAGAAAATTAAAAGAGGAGCAATCTTCTCTGGAGTATGAATTCCGTTTAGAAAGAGAGCGTAAAGAATCCGAACGTCGGGTGATCGAAGCACAGGCAAAAGCAGATGCAAACCGGATTCTTAATGCCAGTTTGACGGATAAAATCCTTCAGGATAAAGGGATTGAAGCTACTTTAGAACTAGCAAAATCACCAAACTCTAAGGTGGTTATAGTTGGTGGCCAAGATGGCGGATTGCCTTTGATTCTTAATAATTAAGAACCTAATGATATAAAAAAGCCCTCGTTCTACATTTGAACGAGGGCTTTTTTATTATACGGCTTAGTCTAGTACATTTCGAGCAAACATTATCCGTCGCTTCCAATAACTCGATTTTGATACATTTTCTTCAATTACGCCCCTTGATGAAGTGCTATGCACTACATAAATACCATCTTTTTTATTGGCTGTGATCAGGGCTACATGACTGATTCTTCCACCGGAACCGAAGAATAGTAAATCTCCTTTCTTGGCCCATTTTAGGTTAATCTTTTTGCCTTGTTTCGCCTGTAGTTTGGAACTGGCGGACAAAGCTATATTAAATTGATCATATACATAAAGGGTTAATCCTGAACAATCAAAGCCTTTAGGATTCTTGCCTCCGTATTTATATCGTTTGCCGATCTGTTTACGGGCTTCCTGTTCGATATTTTTTCGAAGAGAACTTGTACTTCTGGTATCTGGACTCTTACGCTGAACTGTCGGTTCTGTACTCGTGCAGGAGACTACAAAATACGCCAGAAAGGTAAACAACATCTGAAATTTAATAACGTTCTTAAACATATCACACTTAATTACACCTAAAAAAACTCGTTGTCTATAGGTTAGTTAATAGGGTTATTTATACCCTGCGTTTTATCGCGGGGTACATACGGACCAAATTTCCAGGCTTCTCGCCTTAGATAATTTTGCGTCTTGTATAAAATATTTTCAACGAGTTGGCGATTTGGTCTTAACCAGGTCGCCTTTTTTATTCGCTGGTGTCGAGGCCTATCGGCTTCGACCTACCGCTGAAACGGGTTCATTTAGCAGCAACATTTTATACGATTCAGCTTTTCCCAAATATTGAAACTGTAAGTATTAGTATACTTGATAGCATACTCAAGGATACGAGATGTGTCACAAAAACGATGTGTGTGACAAAATTATTTCACAATATGAAAAGTATCCCGATCTGGTAAGAAATTAAGTTTTGAACGAAAGTGAGTCTGGGCCTCTTTTGATAAGGTAGTAGTAAAGACGGATTCTACCTTCGAGCATTGGTGCAAAATACTTCCGTAATAATCTATCAGAGAGGTATCTCCGGTATAAGCCAAACCATTATCATCTTCCCCTACCCTATTGACGCCTACCGTAAAACACTGATTTTCAATTGCTCGCGCTTTCAATAAAGTCTTCCAATGCATGGATCTTGTTTCGGGCCAATTGGCAACATA